>NZ_JBEXEQ010000011.1:0-261468 GCF_040703155.1 Streptomyces sp. NPDC005435 | reverse complement strand
GGGAGGCGTCGCTGTTCGAGGAGCACGATTTCCGGGACATCAAGATCTCGGTGAAGCACAACGACCCGGTCGTGATGATCGAGGCGTACCGGCAGTTGGCCGCGCAGTGCGACTACCCCCTCCACCTCGGCGTGACGGAGGCGGGCCCCGCCTTCCAGGGCACGATCAAGTCGGCGGTCGCCTTCGGCGCGCTGCTCTCCCAGGGCATTGGCGACACGATCCGCGTCTCGCTGTCGGCGCCGCCGGCGGAGGAGGTCAAGGTCGGTCTCCAGATCCTGGAGTCGCTGAACCTCAAGCAGCGCGGTCTGGAGATCGTGTCCTGCCCGTCGTGCGGGCGTGCGCAGGTGGACGTGTACAAGCTGGCCGAGGAGGTCACGGCCGGGCTGACGGGCATGGAGGTCCCCCTGCGGGTGGCGGTCATGGGCTGCGTCGTGAACGGCCCGGGCGAGGCCCGCGAGGCCGATCTCGGTGTCGCTTCCGGCAACGGCAAGGGCCAGATCTTCGTCAAGGGCGAGGTCATCAAGACCGTCCCGGAATCCAAGATCGTGGAAACGCTCATCGAGGAGGCGATGCGGCTCGCGGAGGAAGCGAACGAGGAGTCGGGACAGGCGAGTTGAGACACGGCACGGCACACGGACCGAGAGGGGGCCGGCGTGACGATTCTGGAAAGAATCCGGGGACCACGTGACCTGAAGGCGCTGACGAAGGAAGAGCTCGGCGAACTGTCCGCCGACGTACGGGAGTTCCTGGTGGAGGCGGTGTCCCGGACCGGCGGCCACCTCGGACCCAACCTGGGCGTGGTGGAACTCTCCATCGCCCTGCACCGGGTCTTCGAGTCGCCCGTGGACCGGATCCTCTGGGACACCGGCCACCAGAGCTATGTGCACAAGCTGCTGACGGGACGTCAGGACTTCTCCAAGCTGCGCGGCAAGGGCGGTCTGTCCGGCTACCCCTCGCGCGAGGAGTCCGAGCACGACGTCATCGAGAACAGCCACGCCTCCACCGCGCTCGGCTGGGCCGACGGTCTCGCCAAGGCACGCCAGGTGCTGGGGGAGCGCGGCCATGTGGTCGCTGTCATCGGGGACGGCGCGCTGACCGGCGGCATGGCCTGGGAGGCGCTGAACAACATCGCCGCCGCCAAGGACCGCCCGCTCATCATCGTCGTCAACGACAACGAACGCTCCTACGCCCCCACCATCGGCGGACTCGCCAACCACCTCGCCACCCTGCGCACCACCGACGGCTACGAACAGGCCCTCGCCTGGGGCAAGCAGGTGATCCGGGGCACCCCGATCGTCGGAAAGTACGTCTACGAGGCCCTGCACGGCGCCAAGAAGGGCTTCAAGGACGCCTTCGCCCCCCAGGGCATGTTCGAGGACCTGGGCCTCAAGTACGTCGGCCCCATCGACGGCCACGACATCGGCGCCGTCGAGTCCGCGCTGCGCCGCGCGAAACGCTTCCACGGCCCGGTCCTCGTCCACTGCATCACCGAGAAGGGCCGGGGCTACGCGCCCGCCCTCGCGGACGAGGCCGACCACTTCCACACCGTCGGCGTGATGGACCCGCTCACCTGCGCCCCGCTCAGCCCCTCCAACGGCCCTTCGTGGACCTCGGTGTTCGAGGACGAGATCGTCCGCATCGGCGAGGAGCGCGAGGACGTCGTCGCCATAACGGCGGCCATGCTCCACCCTGTTGGTCTCGGCCGCTTCGCCGAGCGCTTCCCCGACCGGGTGTGGGACGTGGGCATCGCGGAACAGCACGCGGCCGTCTCCGCCGCCGGACTCGCCACCGGCGGACTGCACCCCGTCGTCGCCGTCTACGCCACCTTCCTCAACCGCGCCTTCGACCAACTCCTGATGGACGTCGCCCTGCACCGCTGCGGGGTCACCTTCGTCCTGGACCGGGCCGGCGTCACCGGCGTGGACGGCGCCTCGCACAACGGCATGTGGGACATGTCCGTCCTCCAGGTCGTGCCCGGACTGCGCATCGCCGCCCCGCGCGACGCCGCCCAACTCCGGTCGCAGCTACGGGAAGCCGTCGCCGTGGACGACGCGCCCACGCTGGTCCGCTTTCCCAAGGAGTCCGCCGGGCCCGAGATTCCGGCGGTCGGCCAGGTGGGCGGCATGGACGTCCTCCACCGCGACGAACAGCCCCAGGTCCTGCTGGTCGCCGTCGGCGTGATGGCGTCCGTGTGCCTCCAGGTGGCGAGCCTGCTCGCGGCACGCGGCATCGGCTGCACGGTGGTCGACCCCCGCTGGGTCAAGCCCGTCGACCCGGCGCTGCCCCAACTCGCCGCCGAACACCGGCTGGTGGCCGTCGTCGAGGACAACAGCCGCTCGGCCGGGGTCGGTTCGGCCGTGGCGCTCGCGCTCGGGGACGCCGACGTGGACGTACCCGTACGCCGGTTCGGCATCCCGGAACAGTTCCTCGCGCACGCCAAGCGGGCCGAGGTGCTGGCGGACATCGGGCTGACACCGGTCGAGATCGCAGGACGGATCAGCGGCAGCCTCGCCGCGCGCGAGGTGCGGGAGCGGGACTCGGGCGACGTCCGGGAGCGGACCGGCACCCCGCGTCCGGGCCAGGAGAAACAGGAGAGCTGAATGAGCACGGAGTTCGATCTCGGCGCGCTCCTCGCCGAGCGCGGCGCCGAACGCTACGACCTGCACGCGCGGTATCTCAACCCCCAACTCCCGCGCATGCTGCACACCATCGGCTTCGACAAGGTCTACGAGCGGGCCGAGGGCGCCCACTTCTACGACGCCGAGGGCAACGACTACCTCGACATGCTCGCCGGGTTCGGCGTGATGGGCCTCGGCCGCCATCACCCGGTCGTCCGCAAGGCCCTGCACGACGTACTCGACCTCGACCTCGCCGACCTCACCCGCTTCGACTGCCAGCCGCTGCCCGGCCTCCTCGCCGAGCGGCTCCTCACCCACAGCCCGCACCTGGACCGGGTGTTCTTCGGCAACAGCGGCACCGAAGCGGTCGAAACGGCCCTCAAGTTCGCCCGCTACGCCACCGGACGCCCGCGCGTCCTCTACTGCGACCACGCCTTCCACGGCCTCACCACCGGCTCCCTCTCCGTCAACGGCGAGCGCGGCTTCCGCGACGGCTTCGCCCCCCTGCTCCCCGACACCGCCGTACCCCTCGGTGATCTCGACGCGCTGGAACGGGAATTGAAGAAGGGCGACGTGGCCGCCCTCGTCGTGGAGCCGATCCAGGGCAAGGGCGTGCACGCGGCACCGCCCGGCTATCTGCGTGCCGCACAGGAACTCCTGCACAGGCACAAGGCGTTGCTCATCGCCGACGAGGTGCAGACCGGCCTCGGCCGCACCGGCGACTTCTACGCCTACCAGCACGAGGACGGCGTCGAACCGGACCTGGTCTGCGTGGCCAAGGCCCTCTCCGGCGGCTATGTGCCGGTGAGCGCCACCCTCGGCAAGGACTGGATCTTCAAGAAGGTCTACTCCTCCATGGACCGTGTCCTGGTGCACTCCGCGAGCTTCGGCTCCAACGCCCAGGCCATGGCCGCCGGACTCGCCGTCCTCTCCGTCATGGAGGACGAGCAGATCGTCGCCCGCGCCCGTACGGTCGGCGAACTGCTGAAGTCCCGGCTCGCCGCGCTGACCGACAAGTACGAGCTGCTGGCCGACGTGCGCGGGCGGGGACTGATGATCGGCATCGAGTTCGGGCGGCCCGACTCGCTCAAGCTGCGCGGCCGCTGGACCATGCTCCAGGCCGCCCGCAAGGGGCTCTTCGCGCAGATGGTCGTCGTACCGCTGCTGCAACGGCACCGCATCCTCACCCAGGTCTCCGGCGACCACCTGGAGGTGATCAAGCTGATTCCGCCGCTGGTGATCGACGAGGCGGACGTGGAGCGGTTCGTGGAGGCGTTCACGGCGGTCATGGACGACGCGCACAGTGGGGGCGGGCTGATGTGGGACTTCGGGCGGACGCTGATCAAGCAGGCGGTGGCGGGGCGGTGACGCTGCGCTGAGGCTTCGGGGCTCGGGGCTCGGGGCCCGGGGCTCGGCGCTGGATGCCGGGGGCTCGGGCCTTGGGGTGTTTTTGCCTCTGAGGCAAGAAAATTGCCGCACAGGCAAAAGTGCGGCTCAATGGAGGCATGAACGCCTCAGACGCCGTGCCACCGGCGGGCCAGGGGGACGACCTGCCCGCCGTGGCGCCGCAACTGCGGGCCCTGCGCCGCCGTGCCGGGCTCACCCTGGAGGCCGCGGCCTCCACCGCCGGACTCTCCCCGGCCCACCTCTCCCGGCTGGAGACCGGTCAGCGCCAGCCCTCGCTGCCGATGCTGCTCGCGCTCGCCCGTATCTACGGTACGACCGTCTCCGAACTGCTCGGCGAGACCACCGCCGACCGCGACGCGATCGTACGCGCCGCCGACATGGAGCCCACCGGCGCCGCCGGCTGGACCTACTTCCAGGCCGGCGCCTCCGGGCGCGGAATGCAGGCGCTGCGCGTGCAGATCCCGTACCGCACCCGGCCCGACATCGTGCGCGTCCACCCCGGCGAGGAGTGGCTGTACGTCCTCAAGGGCCGCCTCAGGCTCGGCCTCGGCGACGGCTCGCATCTGCTCGCGCCCGGGGACAGCGCCCACTTCGACTCGCTCACCCCGCACCGGCTCACCGCCGAGGACCCGGACGGGGTCGAGCTGCTGTTCGTCCACACCCTGCTCCAGAGCCCCACGGCCGCGCTGTGCCTGGGGCACCCGACCGGAGGGCCGTCATGAGTGACTACGAGGAGAAACTCCCGCGCTCGCTGTGGGTGCGGCTGGTGGTGTACGTCGCCCTCGGGCACGTACTGGCCGCGTTCCTGTTCCTGCTGTTCTCACTGGGGGCGAAGGGGTGAGGTGAGCGGGGGCCGCCCCGGCGAGGCGTGCCCGGGGCGCGGGCGGCCGCCCGCTCAGTCGACCAGACGGGCGCGCAGCCGCTCCCGCGTCCCGTCCGCCAGCTTCAGACCCCGCTCCAGATAGGCGTCCACGTCGCCCCAGGTCTCCTCGATGCTGTCGAAGGCCGCCGCGAGGTACTCGGCGCGCGCGTCGAAGAGCGGGCTCAGCAGCTCCATGACCTCGGGGGTGTACGCGGTGTCGGGGCTGCCGCTGCGGCGGACCTTGTAGCGGCGGTGCTTGGCGTTGGACATCAGATAGTCGTCGGTGATCGCGTCCCGCTCCACGCCCACCGCCAGCAGCGTCACCGCGACCGAGATCCCGGCGCGGTCCTTGCCCGCCGCGCAGTGCATCAGCGCGGGCACACTGTCCTCGGCCAGCGCGTGCAGCACCCGCGAGTGCTCGGCGGTGCGCTCCTTGACGATCTTCCGGTACGAGGCGACCATGCGGTCCGCGCCCTGGCCGCCCGCGAGAATGCCGCGCAGCTGGTCCAGATTCCCGTCGCGCACCAGCTTCCAGAACTCGGCGCCGTCGGCCGGGTCGCTCAGCGGAAGGTTCACATTCCGCACGCCGGGCAGTTCCACGTCCGGGCCTTCGAGACGGCGGTCGGCCGCGTTCCGGAAGTCGAACACCGTGTGCAGCCCGAGCGAGCCGAGAAAAGCGGCGTCCTCCTCGGTCGCGTGCGCGAGATGCCCGCTGCGGAACAGCACACCCTGTCGTACCCGCCGCCCGTCCACGGTCGGCAGACCGCCCACATCACGGAAATTGCGCACGGCGGCCAGTTCGGGCTCGGTCGACGGGACCTGCTGCGTCACGGCTGCTCCTCCAGGTCGGCCCCGCCACGCGGCTCGGCGGCGGGCGCTGAGTCGACGATACGACATGGCCTCCGTCCCGCCAGGGCCGGAGATCGCCGCGCCCCCGGAGCTGCGGGAACACCTCTTTCGGCGCCGCTTTCCGACGGGCTTTCAGCAGGGCTTTCGGAGGGGCTTTCCGACCGCTTTTCCGCCCGGATTTTGATCGGCGGCGCCTATTCCGTGATTGGCAAACTCTTTAAGAGTGGCTTATCTCACCGTTCGTCAACCCCTTCCTACGGTCGCGTAAGTCACATCCGAAGGTGAATCATGGTGCGATGTGGCAGACGATTCGAAGAGTGACAACACATCAATGATCGGGTCGTACGTGGCGGTGGGGGACAGCTTCACCGAGGGCGTCGGCGACCCCGGCCCCGACGGGGCGTTCGTGGGCTGGGCCGACCGGCTCGCGGTACTCCTCGCCGACCGGCGGCCTGAAGGCGACTTCACGTACACCAACCTCGCGGTGCGCGGAAAGCTGCTCGACCAGATCGCGGCGGACCAGGTGCCCAAGGCCGCCCGGCTCGCCCCGGACCTCGTGTCCATCTGCGCCGGCGGCAACGACATCATCCGCCCCGGCACCGACCCGGACGGCGTGGCCGAGCGGTTCGAGCAGGCGGTGGCGCTGCTCGCGGCGTCGGCGGGCACCGTGCTCGTGGCGACCGGCTTCGACACGCGCGGCGTGCCGTTGCTCAAGCATCTGCGCGGCAAGATCGCGACCTACAACGGGCACGTGCGCGCCATCGCCGACCGGTACGGCTGTCCCGTGCTCGACCTGTGGTCCCTCAAGTCCGTGCAGGACCGCAGGGCTTGGGACGACGACCGGCTGCACCTCTCGCCCGAGGGGCACACCCGGGTCGCCCTGCGCGCCGGCCAGGCCCTCGGCGTGCGGATCCCGGCCGACCCGGAGCAGGCGTGGCCGGAACTGCCGCCCCGGGGCACGCTGGAGATCCGCCGCGACGACGTCCACTGGGCACGGCAGCACCTCGTGCCGTGGATCGGGCGCCGGCTGCGGGGGGAGTCCTCCGGGGACCATGTGACGGCGAAGGGTGTGCTGTCGCCGGCGGACATCAGGATGCGGATCGCTTCGGTGGCGTGAGGGGGTGAGGGGGGCGGGGGTGGGCTGAGCCCATGTGGGTTGAGCCCATGTGGGCCGAGCTCATATGGGTTGAGTTCATATGGGCTGAGCCCACATGTGGGGTGGGCCCATGTCCGGTGCCGGTGCCGGTGCCGGTGCCGGTGTCGGGGACGGGTTTGCGTCCACATGTGGCCGGCACACACAGGTGCCGACCACATGTGCGCCGTACCCACCCCACCCCGCTCGGCCCCACCCCGCTCGGCCCCGGACCCCGCTCAGCGATACCAGCCGTACCGCTCCGCGATCACCGGCAGCCGGTCGGCGACCAGGGCATGGGCGGCGGCGCGCGGCGTCGTACCGTCCGCCGCCGCGCGGTCCAGCATCAGCCCGGTCAGCGCGCGCATCGACCGGCGCAGATGCGCGAACGCCTCCTCGGCGTCGGGGCCGATGTCGCCGAACAGGGTCCACCACCACCAGGCGTTCGTACCGGAGTTGACCACCACGTCGGGCAGGACGCACACCCCGCGCGCGGTCAGCGCGGCCTCCGCCTCCGGCAGCACGGGCATGTTGGCCGCCTCCACGATCCAACGCGCCCTGATCCGCTCCTGGTCGGCGGTGTCGATCGCGTACGACACGGCGGCGGGCACCAGTACCTCGGCGTCCGCCGACAGCCAGGCGTCACCCGGGAGTTCGCGGTCGCCGGGGCGCAACACGGCCCGGTCGACGGTCCCGTGGGCGTCCCGCGCCGCGAGCAGGGCCTCCACGTCGAGCCCCGAGGCGTTGGCGATCGTCCCCTTGACGTCCGCCACGGCCACGACGGTCAGGCCCGCCCGCGCGAGGAACCGGGCGGTGGCCCCGCCCATGGTGCCCAGCCCCTGGAGGGCAACGCGCGTACCGCGCCGGGGAGTTCCGGCCCGGTCCAGCGCGGTCAGACACGCCTCGGCGACCCCGCAGCCGCCCGCCAGCTCGTCCAGGCCGATCCCGTCCACCTCGACCTCGAAGGCGGCCGCGAGGCGTGCGCGGGCGGCGGGTTCGTCGTCCAGCAGCGGATACACGGCCTGCACCGAGGACACCAGCCCCGCCTCCGCCGCCGCCCGGTCCACGAGATCCTGGGTGAGCCCGAGGTCCTCACCGGTGGTCCAGCAGCTCTCGATGTAGGGCCGCATGGCGCGCAGGTACCGTACGAGCAGCCCGTACGCCTCCGGGTCGCGCGGATCGCAGTCGATGCCGCCCTTGGCCCCGCCGAGCGGGACGTACCGGCTCGCGGGGTCGTAGTGCAGGGCCTCCTTCATCGTCATGCCGCGCGCGAGCCCGGTGACCTCCTCCAGCGTGCAGCCGGGCCGCATCCGCAGACCCCCGCTGGCGACGCCCCGTACGAGCCGGTCGACGACGAGGAAGCCGCGGCGGCCGGTGACGTGGTCGGTCCAGGTGAGGGAGATCAAGGGGGCGGGGGAGAGCGAGGGGGCGGGGGTGGTCAAGGGGGTGGTCTCCTTTGCCGGGGTGGGAATAGCGACGCCGTACCGGACGTTTCTCTGTCCCGGCTGAGTCACTCAGCCCCCGGCGGACCCGTGCGCCGGGGGTGCCGCCCATAATGAGGCACCACCGAGACGCCGCTACCTGGAGGTACCGTGACCGGCCTGCGTTCCCAGAGCCAAGGGCTTCGTGCTCTCCAGCCCGCGGCCTTCGGCGCGGAACCGAGCGGTGAGCGCCTGGCGCGTATTCGCCGGTCGCCCCATTTCAAGGACGGCGTCTTCCAGAACCCGGGCGGTACGGCGTCCACGCGGCCCTCGGGCTCCGCGCTGGACCTGGCGAAGGCGTTCTTCGACAAGGACACCCGCCCCGGGCGTTCCCCGAAGGGCACGATCCCGGTGCACCCCACCACCCTGGCCGACCTGGCGGCGCCGCCGGCCACGGGGCTGCGGGTGACGTGGATGGGCCACTCCAGCGTGCTGGTGGAGATCGACGGCCACCGGGTGCTGTTCGACCCGGTGTGGGGTGAGCGCTGCTCGCCGTTCCCCTTCGCGGGCCCGCGCCGACTGCACCCCGTGCCGCTGCCGCTGGCCGCGCTCGGTCCGGTCGACGTGGTGGTGATCTCCCACGACCACTACGACCACCTCGACATGCCCACGATCAAGGCGCTGGCCGGCACGGACACCCTGTTCGCGGTCCCGCTCGGCGTGGGCGCCCACCTCGAACACTGGGGCGTCTCCCCGGACCGCCTGCGCGAGCTCGACTGGCACGAGTCGGCCAAGGTCGGCGGCCTCACCCTGACCGCCACCCCGGCCCGCCACTTCTGCGGCCGCGGCCTGCGCAACACCCAGCACACGCTCTGGGCGTCCTGGGTGGTCGCCGGCGAGGAACACCGCGTCTACCACAGCGGCGACACCGGCTACTTCGAAGGCTTCCAGGACATCGGCACCGCCTACGGCCCCTTCGACCTCACCATGATCCAGATCGGCGCCTACAGCCCGTACTGGCCCGACATCCACATGACCCCCGAGGAGGGCCTCCGCGCCCACCTCGACCTCCAGGGCGGCACCCCGCACGGCGTACTCCTGCCGATCCACTGGGGCACCTTCAACCTGGCGATGCACGTCTGGGCGGAGCCGGGGGAGTGGACGAGGGACGCGGCCGACGAGGCCGGCCAGGCCGTCGCCTCCCCCCGCCCCGGCGAGCCCTTCGAACCGGCCGGCCAACTCCCCACGGACCCGTGGTGGCGCCCGGTCTCCGCCCCGATCGCACACCCGTGGCGCGGGCCGCGGCCGGTGGCGGCCGCGGAGGAGCGGAGCGGGGACCTCGACTTCGCGGGCGATGTGTGACATCGGGCGAGCGTGAGGCTCGCCGGGCGGGTGCCGGGGCCGGAGGCGCGCGCGGTCGCGGAGCGCCGCCGCCGTTACCACCTCCAGGCCGCGAGGGCGGTGGGCACGCCCGTCCCTCTCGGGGACCCCGGGGGCTGGAAGGGTGGGGGAGGTCAGCTCTGGGCGGTGGGGCGGAGGACGATGTCGTTCACGTCGACCGTGGGGGGTTGTTCGATCGCGAAGGCGATGGCGCGGGCGATCGCGTCGGGCGGGATGGCGATGGTGTCCCGCATCTGCGTGATCTCTGCTCTGACCCGGGGGTTGGTCGACGCCTCGGCGAAGTCGGTCGCGGTCGCACCGGGCGAGACGGTGGTCACCCGCAGGGAGTCGCCGGCTTCCTGGCGCAGCCCTTCGCAAATGGCCCGGACCGCGAACTTGGTGCCGGCGTAGACGGCCATGGCCGGCACGATGCGAAACGCGGCCGTGGAGGCGACGGTGACGAAGTGGCCGCCGCCCTGCGCCCGGAACACCGGCAGCGCGGCGCCGATCCCGTGCAGCACACCCTTCACGTTGACGTCGACCATGTGGTCCCACTCCTCGACGCGCAGATCGTCGAGAGGCGAGATGGTGCCGACTCCGGCGTTGCCGACGAGTACGTCGAGCCGGCCGAAGCGCTCGCAGGCCAGCGCGACCAGAGCGTGCAGGTCGTCCCGCCGGGTCACGTCGGTGTGGATCTGTACGGCCGTACCGCCTGCCTTCTCGATCCGGGCCACCAGTTCCGCCAGGCGTTCCGTCCGGCGCGCGCCGAGGACGAGTCGCGCGCCGCGTTCGGCGAGCAGCAGCGCGGTCGCCTCGCCGATGCCACCACTGGCCCCCGTGATCGCCACCACTTTGCCCTTGATTCCGGACATGAGTCGCCCTTTCCCTCTTCGGCACCGTGACCGGGTGCCGGTGTGACCGTGCGAGGCCGTCGGTCATTTCGCGGCCCGTGCTCGCACACCAGTCTGCGAAGGGCTTAGCCTGGTATCCAGACCGTGTTTATCCTGGAATTGAGGGTGCCACCCGTCATGCCCGCGCAGCCGGACCAACGCCGTCAGCCGAGTGAATTCCTGCGCAGCCGGAGAGCGCGCCTGACCCCCGACGAGGTGGGCCTGCCCCGGACCGGCCGCCGTCGGACCCCGGGACTTCGCCGGGAGGAACAGGGGCGAAAGATCCGCGCCTCCGAACAGGTGCTCAACTCCCTCGCCGAGGCGGACCGGCCCGTCCGGGTCGACAGCAAATGAAGTACGTCAAGGCGGTCTGGGATGATGGCGGATTCCACGTCGATCCGCGGGGCTATCTGGAGGAACTCCCTGAATTCCGGGACAGGCTCCCGGTCGGGGCAAGGGAATTCGCGACCGATCCGACACATTACGCTTTGGGGTACGGAAAGAGCCGCTGCGTCAAGGATCTGGAATTGTCGGGTATTCACGTGGCCACCGACAAACGTGGTGGACTGACGCTCGAATTCTCCCCGAATCAATGGAAGCACGACGCCGGACTGCGTATCAGCTATTCAGGGGTGACGCACTTCTCCATCGACTACGCGCATGCCATCGACTGGATGGCGGCCGACACCGTGCTGCTCGACGAGATCCTCCCGGACGGGCATGGCGGTTGTGTGCACGAGATCGCCCTCACGGACGCGTCGATCACCATCCGCTGCGAGGACTTGCGCGCGGTCTGGGGAGGCGCCGAGTGATTTCGGGGTGGCCACCGGCCGGGTAGTGGTGGCCGGCTCATGTTCGCCCCCGGACGCACCGCGACCGCGGCTCGGGGAGCCGCGGTCGGGGCGAGCGGGGTGGGTCAGCAGTACAGGTTGCCGCCGGGGGAGACACCCAGGATCGACGTGAAGCGCTGGTAGGCGTCCACGCGGCTCTGGACCTGGGCGGGGTTGCGGCCGTCGCATTCCAGGGAGCCGTTGATGCTGCGGATGGTCTGGCCGAAGCCGGCCGAGTTGATCATCGCGTTGTGCGGCGTCATGGATCCCGGGCCCGACTGGGTGTTCCAGTACCAGAGGCCGGTCTTCCAGGCGACCGCCGCGTCGGTCTGCACGAGGTTCGGGTTGTGCAGGAGGTCGATGCCGAGCGCGTCGCCGGCCGCCTTGTAGTTGAAGTTCCAGCTGAGCTGGATCGGGCCGCGCCCGTAGTACGCCGACTGGCCGGCCGGGCAGCCGTAGGACTGGCTCCAGTCGCAGTACGTCGGGTAGTTGGCCGTGTTCTGCTCGACCACGTAGACCAGACCGCCGGTCTCGTGGTTGACGTTGGCGAGGAAGGCCGCGGCCTCCTGCTTCTTCACGGTGTCGCTGCCGGTGTTGGCGAAGCCCGGGAAGGCGTTCAGGGCCGCGACGAGGCCCTGGTAGGTGTAGAACGAGTTCCGGTTCGGGAACATCTGGTTGAACTGGGCTTCGCTGACGACGAAGTTGCCGACGGGGTTGGTCGAACCGCCGTCACAGTTGTACGGGTCCCAGAACCAGGTGCTGATGATCGGGTCGTAACCCGGGTTGTCGTGCTCGGCGATGTACGTCTTGCCGTCCGTGTAACGGACGATGTCGCCGGTGACGTACGACTTGCCCGCCACCCAGTTCGGGTAGCTCGCGCACGACGCGGCCGTGGTGGCCGGAGCCGCCGACGCGGCCGGGGCCGACATCACCAGCGGGGTCACCGCGAGAGCGAGCGCGGTCAGCGCGGCGGAGACGTGTCGTCTCGACACAGAGTCAACTCCTTTGCAGGAAACGGCCGTACCCGGGCAGCGTGCAACAACGGGACCGGGATACCCGCGCGGGCGCCAGTGGCACCGGACAAGGCGCGTGGGGGTGGCCGTGGGGGGTGTGGGCCGCACTCAATCGCATTGGTATGGACCAGTCAAGTCGCCTGTGAATGAGCGGGTGATGTTCCGTCAACTCGCCTCGCCGCCAAGGGGCTTGGACCTGCGGGAATGGGCTGCGGCGTGCTGCCGGTCACATGTCCTCGCGAAGGCGTGCCGTGGGTCCGGGATGCCGCGGTTGCGGGCGGGGCGGTTCCGGGGTAGCGCGTCGCCCCTCGTGACCGACGGGGGAGTGGACCGCGAGTGGAACCGGCTCCTCGCGAGGGATCGCTCACCGTGGGGCATGATGGGTGAAATCGACCCGCTCCCCGTGACGGCGGGGAGGACCGGACCCTGCAAGGCGGTACGGACATGCCCACAGCGACTCTCGCCCAGGTGGTCCACGAGGCCGGCTGGAAGATCATCCCGCTCGACCTGGCCGGCGTCACCGACCAGGCCGGATTCATGCAGCGCTGCCTGCCCGCCCTCGACCTGCCGTCCTCGGCGGCCCGCAACTGGCAGGCCTTCACCGACGCCGCCGGTGACATCGGCTGGGGACCGGAAGTGCCGGGCCGGCTGCTCATCGTCATCGGCTGGCAGGGCTTCGCCAAGGCCCAGCCCGAGCAGTGGGAGAGCGCGCAGCAGGTGCTGGAGTCCCTGGCCGGGCGGCAGCAGGAGTACGACTCCACGCTGGCGGTTGTGCTGGCGATCGCGTGAGGGGCGGTGCGGCCGGCGTTGCGTGGGGCGGGGTGTGGGGGTGGCTGAGCTGGGGGTTTGCCGGTGGCGGCGGCGGATGGCGGGTGGGTGGCTGATCCGCCGCGTCGGCTGAGGGTGCGGTCGTGCGTCGGTCCCGGCGGACCGCCCCTGCGTCGGTCCCGGTCGATGCCGTACTGCGTCGGCTCCGGGTGATGCCGTGCTGCGCCGGCTCCGGCCGGCCCCTGCTTCGCCCGGTTCCTAAGGCCCACGCCGCCCCGGCCGCCTACGCCTACGCCTCCGCCGCGCCTTCCGCCGTTTCCGCCGGCTCCGGCGACTTCGTCGATTCCGACGCCCCAGCCGGTTCCCTCCCGCCGGCCACCCGCCACACCACCGCCGCGGTCACCCCCGCCGCCGTACCGAACGTGATCGCCGCCGGAACGCAGCCGCCCAGCTGGCCCAGCACGTAGAGCGGCCCCCACCGCACCGTGCCCGCGTTCAGCGGAAGCCGGGCCAGCTGGCTCGCCAGCAGGCCCAGTACCGTCGCGCAGACCCCGCACAGCGCCATCGCCGAGACGGTGACCCGGGTGAGGAGCGCCGGGAGCAGCCGCAGCGACCACCACACCACCGCGAGCAGGAGGACGTCGAGGAGGCGGTAGAGGAGCCAGTCGCCGAAGGCGGCCGACGTGGGAGGCGTCCAGAAGCCGAGGAGCAGCCACTGGCGCAGCAGCTCGCCCGGCTCGGAGAGGAGGCCGCCCGGGTAGGGCGCCGTCTGGATCGCGGCGGCGACGGACTGGTACGACAGGACGACCAGGGAGAGCGCGACGACCGCCGTGCCCGCGCTCGCGGACAGGCGGGCGGCGCGTGGCGCGACCTCGCGGCGCGGCGGCTCCTCCGCGCCCTTGGCGGCGATCCGTGCGACCAGCGCCGTGCCGAGCGCGGCCACGAGACCCGCGAACACCGCCATCTGCTGTCCCGTGCCGATGATGCCCGAGATCTGGGGCAGGACCCGGTAACTCGAGTGTTCCCGGGAGGCGAGCGACCACGGTGCCGACACCGTCAGGGCCAGTGTCGCGGCGACCAGGCTCCAGGCCCACACCGCGAGGAGGGTGGCCGGGGTGCGGCCGCGTACCGGGGGCAGCCTGCGGACCAGGAGCAACGCGCCCGCCAGGAACACCACGACGAGGGTGGCGTATCTGATCTGCATCGCGGTGCGATAGAGGCTGGCGTACGTGTCACCGCCCGCGGCGGGTGCCTCCGCAGCCTGGTAGCCCGCGTCGCCGCCGAACATCTCCGCAGGCGGGTCGTACGACCACGGTGCCAGCAACTGACGTAGCTGATAGGTCGATTGGGGATCGATCATGGTGCCCGCGCCCGGCAGCCGCAGCGCCTGCGCGCTCGCCCCCGCCCACCACAGCAGCAGCGCGAGCAGTACGGTACCGGCCAACGCGGGCAGCACCGCGCGTCTGTATGTCATCTTCCGTCCCCCGTATGGACGTTGAGCACTGTGAGCTTTCGACCAGGCGGAGGCTACGGGACGTTGATCACGTACGGATCACGGTGGACGTTCAGCGGAGGTGTGTGCCCGAACTGCGGTAATCGGTATAGGTGTACGGGTTGTCGAGCACCTTGGACTCGGGCACGTCCGGGTTCATGCCGGCGGCCCACGCCTCCTCCCCGACGGCCGATCGCAGGTGCTCCACGCTCCGTTCGGCCGTGCGGCGTACGACGGCCAGGTCGACGCCGACCAGTTGGTGGTCGTACTTCACCACCCGGCCGTTCACGACCACGGTGTGCACATCGCCGCGCTGGGCCTGGAACACCACGTGGCCATGGGGGTTGAGGAGCGGGAACGACACCGGGGAGCGGTCGTTGCGCAGCAGCACCAGGTCGGCCTTCTTGCCGGCCTCGACGCTGCCGAGGTCGCCGGACCTGCCGATGGCGTGCGCGCCGCCCGACGTGGCCCATTCCACGACCTGTTCGGCACGCAGCGCGGCGTGCGTGACGGTCTCGCCCCGGGCGTGGGCCTCCAGGTGCTCGCGGGCGCGGTCGGCGCCCAGCGTGGTGCGCATCGCGGAGAACAGGTCGCCGCTCCACCACACACTGGTGTCCATCGACAGCGAGACGGGGATGCCGTGGGCGCGCAGGGCCCAGGTCGTGGGATAGCCCTGGCCCGCGCTCTGCTCGCTCTCGGTGGAGACCGAGACGGAGCCTCCGGTGGCCGCGATGCGGTGGTAGGAGTCGGCGGACAGGGTGGAGGCGTGCACGTACACCGTCTCGGGCGTCATGAACCCGTGCTCGTGCATCAGCCGGATCCCGCTGTCGTCGGTGGCGCCCCACACTCCGGCGTGGGTGGTGACGGCCACGCCCAGTTCGCGGGCGGCCTCGAAGGCGGGACGCTCCGGGAACTCGGGATCTCCCGTGACGTCGAAGGCCAGTTGGAAGCCGAGCATGTCGTCACCGGTGATCCGGCGGCGCACGAAGTCCCGGAACCCGGGCGCCGCCGTCCACTCGGCCGGGGCCTGGTGGATGTTGCCGTAGGCGAGGACGAACCGGCCGGGTACCGACCGCAGCGCGTCCACGGCGGCGTCCGCGTGGTCGACCGTCCGCAGCCCGTGCGACCAGTCCACGACCGTGGTCACCCCGGCGTCCAGCGCCTCCACGGCGGAGAGCAGATTCCCGGCGTGGATGTCCTCGGGCCGGAACACCTTGCCGTGCTCCAGGTAGTACCAAACAAAGTACTGAGTCAGCGTCCAGTCGGCGCCGTAGCCGCGCATGGCGGTCTGCCACATGTGGCGGTGCGTGTCGATCATGCCCGGCATCACGATGCCGCCGGCCGCGTCGATCTCCGCCGTGCCCTCCGGGACGTCGAGGCGCGGGCCCACGGCGGTGATCCGGTCGCCGGTCACCAGGACGTCCGTGTGGGGGAGCACCCGGTGCGCCCGGTCCACGGTCAGCACCGTGGCGTCCCGGAAGACGAAGGGGCGGCCCGGCTCGAACGGGGCGGACTGGATCGGCACGGCAACTCCCGTTCGTCGGCGGGCGAATGGCCTCGCGGACCCGGGTACGGACGCCCTGAGCGCAGCTTCCGTACAGCTATCCGCAGAGCGGACACCCGGTCCGCTTCGATGGTGTTCAGCGCGGCGGGGCCGTGTCAATACTGCGTACAGTTCCGCGAGAACACCGTCCGGGCAGCGGGCGGCGGCCGCACAGGGACGGAGGGGGTTGTCATGCCGCGCGAGGGAACCGGGCCCGACTTCATCGAGGCACTGGCCCGGGGTCTTGAGGTGATCACCGCGTTCCGGCCCCGGCAGCCGGTCATGTCACTGACCGACGTGGCCACCGCCACCGGTCTGGCCCGGCCGACCGCACGCCGGATCCTGCTCACGCTGGCCGAACTCGGCTATGTGCGCCAGCAGGACAGCGGCTTCGCCCTCACCCCACGTGTGCTCGACCTCGGTGTGGCCTACACCCGGTCGATGGGGCTGTGGGATGTGGCCCGCCCCCACCTGGAGTGGCTGGTCGAGCGCACCAACGAGTCGTGCTCCATCGCCCAGCTCGACGGCTCCGACATCGTCTACGTCGCCCGGGTCTCCGTACCCAAGGTCGTCGCCCTCGTGGTACAGATCGGCACCCGCTTCCCCGCGCTGCCCACCTCGCTGGGCAAGGTCCTGCTGGCCGCCCTGCCGCCTGAGGAGGCGGCCCGCGTCGTCGCCGAGCCGGGCCGCTCCGGGATCGACCCGGTGTGGCAGCCCGAACGCGCCGCATGGGAGGCCGAGTTGCGCGAGGTGCGGGCGCGGGGCTGGGCGATGACCGACGAGCAGCTGGCGCGCGGCATCCGGTCGGTGGCGGCACCGCTGCGCGACGGCTCCGGGCGCGTCATCGCGAGCGTCAACGTCAACGCGCACGCCGCCGAGACCCCGGCGGAGGTCCTGGTCAACGACTACCTGCCGCTCCTCCTCCAGGCCGCCGGCGAGATCAGCCTCGACTTCGCCCGCCTGGAATCCGCACCCCACACGGTCCGGCGACCGGAGATCAAGCCGCCCAACAGCACCTCGCCTGCGCGCACTTGAGGCCGTACGGCCCCCTTGACGGCCAGGCGGCACCGGCACAGAATCCGATCGCGGACGAACGTCCGTGCAGCGGACAGGAAGGCGGAGCCGATGCCGCGAAGCGCCGAGCCGGAAGCCGCGCCGCCGACGACCGCCGAAGGCCCGCTCGCCGGAGTCCTGGTCGCGGACTTCTCCCGCGTCCTCGCCGGCCCGTACGCCACCATGCTCCTCGCGGACCTCGGCGCCGACGTCATCAAGGTCGAGGGACCCGGCGGCGACGACACCCGCGCCTGGACGCCCCCGGTACGCGGCGAGGTCTCCACGTACTACCTGGGCGTCAACCGGGGCAAGCGCTCCCTCGTCCTCGACCTGCGCGACGAGCGCGACGCCGAGGCCGCGCGCGAACTCGCCCGCCGCGCGGACGTGTTGATCGAGAACCTGCGGCCCGGCGGCATGGCCAAGTACGGACTCGACTTCGAGACCGTGCGACGCGACAACCCCGGCCTGGTCTACGCGTCGATCACCGGCTTCGGCTCCGGCGCCGGACGCGACGTACCCGGCTACGACCTCATGGTCCAGGCCGTCTCCGGCCTGATGAGCCTCACCGGCGAACCCGACGGGCCGCCCTACCGCGCCGGGATCTCCGTGTTCGACGTCATGGCGGGCAACCACGCCGCCATCGGCATCCTCGCCGCCCTCCGCCACCGGGACGCCACCGGCGAGGGCCAGCTGGTCGAGGTCAACCTGCTCTCCTCCGCGCTCACCGGCCTCGTCAACCACAGCTCCGCCTACGCCGCGGGCGGCACCGTGCCCTACCGGATGGGCAACGCCCACCCCAGCGTCTGCCCCTACGAGCCCTTCCCCACCGCCGACCGCGACCTCGTCGTCACCGCCGCCAACGACGGCCAATTCCGCAAGCTGTGCGCGGTGTTGGGCATTCTCGAGACCGCCGACGATCCCCGCTTCCGCCGCAATGCCGACCGCACCGCACACCGCGACGCGCTCCATCCCCTGCTGACCGAGCGGTTCGTGACACGCGGCGCCGAGGAGTGGTTCGACCTGCTCGTCGCCGCCGGAGTGCCGTGCGGGCCCATCAACACCATCGACGGCGGCTTCGCCCTCGCCGAACGCTTCGGACTCGACCCGGTGGTCAGCGTGGGGGAGGGCGAGCGCGCCGTACCCACCACCCGGCACCCCATCCGGTTCTCCGCCACCCCGGCCGCGTACCGGCTGCCACCGCCCGAACTGGACGAACACGGCGCGGAGTTGCGCAAGTGGCTGACCGGGCCCGAGGGCGAACGGCCATGACCGAGCCGCCGTCCGGCCACGAAGAGTGGATTCCGCGCCCGGTCTACCCCACCGCCCTCGGCGCCTCGGGCCCCGACCGCATCACCCTGCTCGGACACGACCTGGCCGACGACATCATGGGCTCGGTCGGCTTCGGCGAACTCGCCTTCTGGCTGGCCGCGCAGCGACGCCCGACTCCCGGCGAGACCAGGGTGTTCGAGGCGGTCCTCGCCGCCCTCGCGGACCACGGCTTCACCCCCACCGCCATCGTCACCCGCCTCACCTACCTCTCCGCACCCGACTCGGTGCAGGGCGCGCTCGCCGCCGGACTGCTCGGCGGCGGCTCCCGCTTCCTCGGCGTCACCGAGGACACCGGCCGCTTCCTCCACGACGTCCTGCTCTCCCTGGACGGCACGCTGCCCACCGACGAACGGGGCTGGAACGAGGTCGCGTTGAGGACCGTTCGCGCGCGCCGCGCGGCCGGAGCGTTCGTACCCGGCCTCGGACACCATGTCCACAAGGACGGCGACCCCCGGACCCCGAGACTGATGCGCATCGCGGAGGAAGAGGGCGTCCTGGGGCCGCACTTGACGCTCTTCGCCGCCATCGGCCGGGTCCACCCGGACATCCTCGGCCGGACGTTGCCCCTGAACGGCGCCGGAGTCTGCGGAGCCGCCCTCGCCGACCTCGGCCTCCCCCTGGAACTCCTGCGCGGATTCGCCCTGTTGGCCCGCACCGCCGGACTGATCGGTCAACTCGCCGAGGAACTGCGCCACCCCGTCGCACGCGACGTGTTCCTGTCCGTGGACCTCAACAACACCCCCGTACCCCCCGACCCGTTCGCACCCGCACCCCTGGCACGGCCGCCGCACCCCGGGCCACGGCCGGAGGACTGACCCGCGCGACAAGAGAGGCAGGGCCGCACTCGTGTTCGCCGACGAGGACGACATCACCGAACTGGCCGTCCGGCGCTGGGCCGGCGCGCACTCCCCGCGTCTGGGCGAGCTGATGACGGCCCTGGTCCGCCATCTGCACGCCTTCGCGGCGGAGGTACGCCTCACCGAGGACGAATGGGCCGCCGCGATCCAGTGGCTCACCGACGCCGGCCAGACCTGCGACGACAAACGGCAGGAACTGATCCTCGCCTCCGACGTCCTCGGACTGAGCATGCTGGTCGTCCAGTTGAACAACCGCTTCGCCCCCGAGGCCACCCCCGCCACCGTCCTCGGCCCGTTCCACATCGACGGATCACCCGCCGTACCCCACGGGTTCGACATGTCCGAGGGCCTCCCCGGAACCCCGCTCTACATCACCGGAAAGGTCACCGACACCGGCGGCAAGCCCCTCGCGGGCGCGGTGCTCGACGTCTGGCAGGCCGACGCCGACGGCGCGTACGAGGCACAGATAGCGGAAATCGACGAGGCCCGGCTGCGCGCCAAATACCGTACGGGCGAAGACGGTTCGTACTGCATCCGCACCATCGCGCCGCTCGGTTACGCCATTCCCATGGACGGCCCGGTGGGTGAGCTGATCCGCCGGACGGACATCAGCCGCTTCCGGCCCGCGCACATCCATTTCCTGATCGACGAGCCCGGTCACCGAAGGCTCATCACCCACCTTTTCCAGGAGGGCGGCGATTACCTCGACAGCGATGTCGTCTTCGGCACCAAGCCCCCGCTGATCGTACGGTTCGCCGAGCATCCGGCCGGGACCGCGCCGGACGGCGGCCCCATCGGGGAGCCGTATCTGCACGCCACGTACGACTTCGTCCTGCAGCCCGAGTGAGCGCTCTCCCGCCGCGAAGCGCCGCTTCGACGACGCTGTTCGGGGACGGCATTTTCTGATCGAGTCGGACTGTTTCCTTTTCTCTATGTCCTTTCTTTGATGGGGGAATTCGGCACCCTTATCGGTCTGCCGTGCGAACCCTCATACCAGAGCGGGATGTCGGCCGGGTGACTTTGCCAACTGCCCATCGGACCGGATGCGCAGGCAACTACCGTGAGTGTCCGTCGGACGACGCGGGGCATTTTCCCGGCCCGTGCCGCCGGCATCGCCAGGCGTGGTGTCCCCAGGGCGCACCACGCGAGGACAGGCCCGACGGACCAGTACGAGGACGCAGATGTCTCACCTCCGCGCACCGGCCACCCGTGCCGACCGCCGGGAGGGCGGCAGGCACGGGCGACCGGTCGCCCGACCCGCTCCCGCGCTGCCCGAGACGCACATACGGCCCCAGCTCATGCGGCTCGCCGTGCTCCCGCCCACCGCGGTCGCGCTCGGCGCGGTCGCGGCCGTCGTCTTCTGCGTCCGCTCCAGCCGCGTCCCAACCACCCTCGGCCTGTGGGCCGTTCTCGCCGGAGCCCTCGTGGTGGCCGCCGCGGGCATCGCCATCGCGGCCGTGGCCGCCGACCGCACCGCGCGCTCCGTCGGAGAACGCGTCGGCGCCCTGCGCCGAGGCGCCGCGCGCGGCGAGGCCGACCTGCGCACGCTCGTCGACGCGCTGCGCAAGGGCGAGGCGCCCCCGCAGCGCAAGCCGCGCCGCAGGCCGCCCGAGGACGCCGACGACTTCGAACTCCTCGCCGCCGACCTCGCCCGCGCACACGACGGCGCCGTCACCGCCGTCGTACGCGCCGCCCAGCTCTCCAGCCAGGCGGGCAGCGAACAGAAACTGGAGGTCTTCGTCAACCTCGCCCGGCGCCTGCAGTCCCTGGTGCACCGGGAGATCTCCATCCTGGACGAGCTGGAGAACGAGATCGAGGACCCCGACCTGCTCAAGGGGCTCTTCCACGTCGACCACCTCGCCACCCGCATCCGCCGCCACGCCGAGAACCTCGCCGTGCTCGGCGGCGCCGTCTCCCGGCGGCAGTGGAGCAACCCGGTCGACATGACCGAGGTACTGCGCTCCGCCATCGCCGAGGTCGAGCAGTACTCGCGGGTCAAACTCGTCCCGCCCATCGACGGCGAACTGCGCGGACACGCCGTCGCCGACGTCATCCACCTCCTGGCCGAACTGGTCGAGAACGCCACGGTGTTCTCCGCCCCGCAGACCCAAGTACTGCTGCGCGCCAACCTCGTGACCTCCGGACTCGCCGTGGAGGTCGAGGACCGGGGGCTCGGCATGCCGGTGGACGAACAGCACCGCATGAACGCCCTGCTCGCCGACCCCGACCAGGTCAACGTCGCCAGCCTCCTCGCCGACGGCCGCATCGGCCTCTACGTCGTCTCCCAACTCGCCCGCCGCCACGGCATCGGCGTACGGCTCCAGACCAACATCTACGGCGGCGTCCAAGCGGTACTGGTGATTCCCCAGGCCCTGCTGGGACCGGCACCCGGGCTGATGTCCGGGCGTACGGGGGAAGTTGGGCAGGGGGAGCGGCCCGAGCTGCCCCAGGTTCCTTCTGCGGCCGTGGAGTTGGCGGCCAGCGCCGGAGGGTCCCTGCCGGCGTCGGCGTCGGCGTCGCGGGAGACGACGGAGGCCGGGGCCGGGACGAACGGTGCGGCCGCCGGTGGGCCGAGTGCGGCTCCTGGCGGGGCTACGGCTCCTGGGGGAGCGGTCGGCGGTGACGCGGGACGTGACCCGGGTGCGGGGACGAACGGCGGCGCCGGCCGCCGGTGGGCGGCACCGGGGACTGCTGACGGAGGCACCGGGAGGGCGCCGGGCAGCGGCCGGGGCCGGCACGCCCAGGGAGCGAGCCGGAGCGGAGACACACCGCCGCCGCTGCCCACGCGCGGTGCCCACGACCGACGAGCCAACCCCGCCGAGGCCGTGCCCGGCGTCAGCGCCGAGGACCGGTCCGTGGTGGAGGCCAACATGGGCGCCCTCCGCACCCCGCGCGTCGGCGGCCCGGTGCGCGGCACCATGGAGCGGCCCCGGCTGCCCCGGCGCCGCGCCCAGGAACACATCGTCCCCCAGCTCCGCGGCGGCCCCGCCCCCCGCCAGGACGGCGACACCGTCGCAGGCCACGACCCCGGCCTGATGGCCGCCTTCCAGCGCGGCATCGGGCTGGCGGAGACCCAGCAGCACATGGAGTCGACGGGGGCGGCCGGCTACGCGGAGGCGCCCTCGGAGGAGGGGGCCGTGGGGATGGGGACGGGGCACATGGGGCCGGGGTATGTGTCGGCTCCGCACGTGTCGGCTCCGCACGTGGAGGCTTCGCATATGGGGGCTGCCCACATGGCGACTGACCACATGGCGCTCGACCACATGGGGCCGGAGCACACGGAGCTTGGCCACACGGCGGCGGAGCACATGGAGGCTCCGCACATGGCGCCCGAGCACATGGCGCCCGAGCACATGGTGTCGCTCCACATGGAGCCCAGGGAGCCAGGGCTCATGGAGCCGACACACATGGAGCGGACCCACATGGAGTCAGCGCACATGTCGCCGGACCCCACCCCCGCCACCACCCACACACCCCCGCCCCCCTACCCCCACCCCACCGACGACCCGCCCCACCACCACATGGACGCACCCCCCACCCCCACCCCCCCCACTCCGAGCCCCGCCCCCGACCACCACGACGCGAGCCCCCCGTCCGCATGACGCCGCCCCGCCCCAGCCCCGCGACCACCCCGACCCGCGACCTCCGCGCTCCCGCAGACCTTCGTACCCCAAGGAGTCGATCCACCATGGCGAGCGATGCGCCGACCGCCCACGCAACCGACCTCGACTGGCTGCTGAGCGGCCTCGTGCAGCGCGTTCCCCACACCGGCAGCGCGGTTCTCCTGTCCTGCGACGGCCTGGTGAAGTCCGTGCACGGACTCGACCCCGACAGCGCGGACCACATGGCCGCGCTCGCCTCCGGCCTGTACTCGCTGGGCCGCAGCGCGGGCATCCGGTTCGGCGACGGCGGTGACGTGCGCCAGGTCGTGGTGGAACTCGACTCGACCCTGCTGTTCGTCACCACCGCCGGATCCGGCACCTGTCTCGCCGTGCTCGCCGGGCGCGAGGCCGACGCCGCCGTGCTCGGGTACGAGATGGCGATGCTGGTCAAGAGCGTCCGCCCGTACCTCGTGACCGCCCCCCGGCAGCAGGCCGTCGACTCCCCGGCGCCGAGGCCTTGAGCGTGACGACGGCCGGCGACGGGCCCTGGCTGGACGACGCGGCCGGGCGACTGGTGCGGCCGTTCACCGTCAGCAACGGCCGCACCGAACCGACCATCGCCCTGGACCTCATCTCCCAGGTGATGGCCACCGGAGTCACCCCGCTCGGCTACCTCGGCCCCGAGTACGCGCAGGCGATCGACCTGTGCCGGGGACCCCTCACGGTGGCCGAGGTCTCCGCGCACCTCAGACTCCCCGCCGCCGTGACCAAGGTGCTGCTCTCGGACCTCCTCGACTGCGGTGCGCTCACCACCAAGCCCCCCGCCTTCCACCACAACCCCACTGACCGGTCTCTGCTGGAGGCAGTGCTCGATGGACTACGACGACAGCTCTGACCCGTTCCCCACCGCGCTCAAGATCCTGGTGGCGGGCGGGTTCGGGGTCGGCAAGACCACCTTCGTGGGAGCGGTCAGCGAGATCGCGCCGCTCAGCACGGAGGAGCTGCTGACCACGGTCGGCGCGGCCACGGACAACCTCGACGGAGTCGAGAACAAGGTCGAGACGACCGTCGCCATGGATTTCGGGCGGATCACCCTCGACCCTCAGCATGTGCTGTACCTGTTCGGCACGCCCGGGCAGGAGCGGTTCTGGTTCATGTGGGACGAGCTGTGCGAGGGCGCGCTCGGCGCGGTCGTCCTCGCCGACACCCGCCGCCTGGAGGAGTGCTTCGCCGCCGTGGACTTCTTCGAGGAACGCGGCCTGGGCTTCATCGTCGCCGTCAACGAGTTCGACGGCGCCTTCCGGTACGACCCCGACGAGGTGCGCGCGGCCCTCGACCTCGGTCCCGGGACCCCGGTGGTGCCGTGCGACGCCCGCATCTCCAGCTCCGGCGTACAGACCTTGCTGACCCTCGTACGCCACCTCATCGACCACACCCCTGCGCCCACGCCACACCACAGCGCCCACATGTGACCGCCGCACATGTGCCCAGCCCACACGTACGCAAGCCACACGTACGCAAGCCACATGTACGCAGGCCACACGTGGCCCACCCATATGCGCCCCGCTCATACGTGCCCCGCCCCCATATGACCACCGCACACAGCCCTGGAGTCGCCCCATGAGGTACGCCCACCGCGACGGAGCCCGGTCATGATGTACGAGCCGGCCCGCCGTGTCCGTGGCCTGCTGCTCACCCCGGAGGACAAGGAGGCGCCCGCCCGGACGGCCAAGCTGCGCCGCATGGGGCTCGGAGAGCGTCCCGAACCCGCGCTCGACGTCTACGCGGACCATCTCGCCCTGCTCACCGGCGCGCCGTACGCCATGGTCAACTTCATCGGCGAGGACCGCCAGTTCTTCGCCGGGCTGAGCAGCCCCGCCGTGGCGCCCCTGGTCCGCGAGGACGGCAGCAGGCCCGAGATCGGCCGGGTGCTGCCCCGCGAGCACGGCTTCTGCCCCCATGTGGTGGTCCGCCGCAAGGCGCTCGTGCTGGAGGACGTCCGCGACTATCCGCGCTTCGCCGGGAACCCCGTAGTGGACGACCTCGGCATCCGCTCCTATCTCGGCGCCCCCCTCATCGACAGCTCCGGCATGGTGCTGGGCACCGTGTGCGCGGCCGACACCTCTCCCCGTTCGTGGGGGAAGCCGGGCCTGGACACCATCAAGGCCCTCGCCGTCGAACTCACCGGCCGCATCGAGCGCTCGGCCGCCGACGGCCTGCCCCTCTGAACCGACCTATGGCTGAACCAACCCATCGCTGAACCGACCCAACGCCGAACCGCCCCACAGCCCACCGCTGCTCCGAACGAGTCGCGCCCGAACCGGTACAGAAAACGCCCCGCCCGCCCCACACCCCAGTCGCCGCAAGGCGTGAAGCGGAACTGAGGCGCCGGTTAAGAAAAGCTCGATGGACCCGGGCCCGCGCATGCGGCAGATTGCAAGGTGATTCCACCTCTCTGACCCGGTGCGGCCCCCTTCGGTGTGCCCGCGTGCCGGGCCTCACCCACAGGAGCCGTAGCGTTGAAGGCGCTGGTCAAGGACAAGGCGGAGCCCGGGCTCTGGCTCACGGACGTGCCCGAGCCCACCGTGGGGCCCGGTGACGTACTGATCAAGGTCATGCGGACCGGTATCTGCGGCACCGATCTGCACATCCGGAACTGGGACGGCTGGGCGCAGCAGGCCGTGCGCACCCCGCTGACGCTCGGCCACGAGTTCGTCGGCCAGGTCGTGGAGCTCGGCCGCGACGTCACCGAGATCCGCGTCGGCGACCGGGTCAGCGGCGAGGGCCACCTGGTGTGCGGCAAGTGCCGCAACTGTCTGGCCGGCCGCCGTCATCTGTGCCGGGCCACCATCGGCCTGGGTGTGGGCCGCGACGGCGCGTTCGCCGAATATGTGGTGCTGCCCGCCACCAATGTGTGGGTGCACCGTGTTCCGGTCGATCTCGATGTGGCCGCCATCTTCGACCCGTTCGGCAACGCCGTGCACACGGCGCTCTCCTTCCCGCTGGTCGGCGAGGACGTCCTGATCACCGGCGCCGGCCCGATCGGCCTGATGGCCGCCGCCGTCGCCCGGCACGCCGGCGCCCGCAACGTCGTCGTCACCGACGTGAGCGAGGAGCGCCTGGCGCTCGCCCGCAAGATCGGCGCGAGCCTCGCCCTCAACGTCTCGCACACCACCATCGCGGACGGACAGCGCGAGTTGGGCCTGCGCGAGGGCTTCGACATCGGCCTGGAGATGTCCGGCCGCGCCGAGGCACTCCAGGACATGATCGCCAACATGACCAACGGCGGCCGGATCGCCATGCTCGGCCTGCCCTCGCAGGAGTTCCCGGTGGACTGGGCCCGGATCGTCACCTCGATGATCACCATCAAGGGCATCTACGGCCGGGAGATGTTCGAGACCTGGTACGCGATGTCGGTGCTGCTCGAAGGCGGTCTCGACCTCACGCCCGTGATCACCGGCCGGTACGACTACCGCGACTTCGACGCGGCCTTCGCGGACGCGGCGAGCGGCACCGGCGGCAAGGTCATCCTCGACTGGACCGCGTGACCCCGCGCCCGGCGGGGACCGTGAATCCAGGCGAAACCCCCTACTCCGTCAGCACCTTCAGAGGAGCCCACCCCATGTTCGACTCCGTGCGCGACGACCTGCGCGCCACCCTCGACGAGATCCGCGCCGCCGGTCTGCACAAGCCCGAGCGCGTCATCGGCACCCCGCAGTCCGCGACCGTCGCCGTCACCGCCGGCGGCCGCCCCGGCGAGGTCCTCAACTTCTGCGCCAACAACTACCTCGGCCTCGCCGACCACCCCGACGTGGTCGCCGCCGCCCACGAGGCGCTGGACCGCTGGGGCTACGGCATGGCCTCCGTCCGCTTCATCTGCGGCACCCAGGAGGTCCACAAGGAGCTGGAGGCCCGCCTCTCGGCGTTCCTCGGCCAGGAGGACACGATCCTCTACTCCTCCTGCTTCGACGCCAACGGCGGTGTCTTCGAGACCCTGCTCGGCGCCGAGGACGCGGTGATCTCCGACGCCCTCAACCACGCCTCCATCATCGACGGCATCCGCCTGTCCAAGGCCCGCCGCTTCCGCTACGCCAACCGCGACCTCGCGGACCTGGAGACCCAGCTCAAGGAGGCGACGGCGGGCGGCGCGCGGCGCAAGCTCATCGTCACCGACGGCGTCTTCTCCATGGACGGCTACGTCGCCCCGCTCGCCGAGATCTGCGACCTCGCCGACCGCTACGACGCGATGGTCATGGTCGACGACTCGCACGCCGTCGGCTTCGTCGGCCCCACCGGCCGCGGCACCCCCGAGCTGCACGGCGTCATGGACCGCGTCGACATCATCACCGGCACCCTCGGCAAGGCCCTCGGCGGCGCCTCCGGCGGTTACGTCGCCGCCCGCGCCGAGATCGTCGCCCTGCTGCGCCAGCGCTCGCGCCCGTACCTGTTCTCCAACACCCTCGCCCCGGTCATCGCCGCCGCCTCCCTGAAGGTCCTCGACCTGCTGGAGTCCGCCGACGACCTGCGCGTCCGGCTGGCCGAGAACACCGCCCTGTTCCGTAGCCGCATGACCGAGGAGGGCTTCGACATCCTCCCCGGCGACCACGCCATCGCGCCCGTCATGATCGGCGACGCGTCCGAGGCGGGCCGCATGGCCGAGCTGCTCCTGGAGCGCGGCGTCTACGTGATCGGCTTCTCCTACCCGGTCGTCCCGCAGGACAAGGCCCGCATCCGCGTCCAGCTCTCGGCCGCGCACTCCACGGAGGACGTCAACCGCGCGGTGGACGCCTTCGTGGCGGCCCGCGCCGCGCTGAAGGGCTGATCCGACGGCCGAAGGCCCGGCGAAGGCCTGAACGAGACATGTGGTCGCCCCGCACACAGTGGGGCGACCACATGTCTTATCCACACATGGCATGTCGTGCGGACATGGTGGCCGGGGCCATGTGGGCCACCTCCAGGGCGCGGCCGAAAACATACGGCTCCTTGCGATAATGGGCCCCATGATCGAGGCTCGGCGGCTCCACATCCTCCGTGCGGTCGCCGACCACCGGACGGTCACGGCGGCCGCCGCCGCGCTCTACCTCACCCCCTCCGCCGTCTCCCAGCAGCTCACCGCGCTGGAGCAGGAGACCGGCCACCGCCTGGTGGAACGGGGTGCGAAGGGCGTGCGGCTCACCCCGGCCGGGGAGATCCTTCTCGGCCACACCAACCTGGTCCTCGCCCAGCTGGAGCGGGCCGAGGCGGAGCTCGCCGCCTACGGCAAGGGGGAGGCCGGCACGGTCACCCTGGCGGCCTTCGCGACCGGCATCGCCGGAGTCGTGGCGCCCGCCGTGACCCGGCTCGCCCGGTCCGCACCCGGCATCGGCATCCGCGTCCAGGACGCCGAGGGTGACGAGAGCCTGCGGATGCTCCTGGACCGGCGGGTGGACGTGGCGGTGACGGTCGAGTACCGGGGAGCGCCGCCCGCCGACGACCCGCGCCTGACCCATGTCCCGCTGTACGCCGAGCCGTTCGACGCGGTCGTACCCCTCGCCCACCGCCTCGCGGACGCTCCCGTCATCCCCCTCGCCGACCTGGCCAAGGACCCGTGGATCGGTCCGTACCCCGGGAACCCGTGTCACGACGTGGTCGTCCTCGCCTGCGAGAGCGCCGGTTTCCAGCCGCGCCTGGAACACTCCTCCGACGACTTCCGCGCCGTCGTCGCCCTGGCCTCGGCGGACGCGGGCGTCGCGCTCGTACCCCGCTCGGCGCTGCGCGGCATGGACCTCACCGGCGTGGTCGTACGCCCCGTGGACGGTGTGGCTCCCACCCGCCGCGTCTTCGCGGCCGTACGGCGCGGCGCCGAGGACCATCCGCTGATCCGCCCGGTGCTGGAGGCGCTGGGCTGCGCGGCCCGGGCCGCGGACTCGGCCGCGTGACGTGCGCGTCCCTGGACGAGTTGGCAGCCGGTGTGGGCGGACCGCGCCTCCGGCTTCGTCCGGCGCGCCGTGTCCCCGCCGCACCCGGCCCTGCGCGGCGAACTGGTCGAGGGCAGGCTCTCGCCCGGCGCCGACATCGCCTACGACCGCCCGCCGGTGCCAGGGCTGGAACAGCACCTGTGGGTCCTGTCCGGGGCGCTCGACGTGACCGACGCCGGTACCGGGCACCACCTCGGCACCGGCGACTGCCTGCGGATGCGGGTCCACGGCCCGACGAGGTTCCGCTGCGCGGGCTCCGACGGGGCACGCTACGTACTGGCGGTGGTACGGCCATGAGGGTGCCGCGCCGGGACGCGGACCAAGTACGGTACGGCGCCGCCGAGTTGGGCTGCCTGCTGGCGGACACGGTGACCGGTGGCGCCTCGCTCGGCTTCCACGCGCCACTGGACGGGGCCCGGGCGGCCGCCTGGCGGTGCGAGCGGGCGGCGGGGGTGGCGTGGGGCGAGCCGGCGGTGTGGGTGGCGGTGGACGCCGGCGGCCACGATCCCGCGGAAGGCCCCGGCACCGGCCGCGTGCTCGGCACCGTCGGCCTGGCCTTCCCCACGCTGCCCAACGGCCGGCACCGCGCCGAGGCCGTGAAGCTGATGGTGCACCCCCGCGCGCGGGCGGGGCCTCGCCCGCAGCCTCCTGACCAGCGCCGAACAGGCCGCCGCGGCCGGCGGGATCACCCTCCTCCCCCTCGGCACCGAGACCGGAAGCCCCGCCGAGCGGCTGTACGACGCGGCCGGCTGGACCCGGGCCGGCGCCATCCCCGACCACGCCACCAACGCGGCCGGCGCCCCCGCCCCTGTACTACAAGCGGCTCGCACCGCTCACCGGATGACTGTCAGTGGCAGGGGTTACCGTGCGTGGCATGACGGACGCAGACGACGTACGCCGGATCGCCCTGTCCCTGCCGGAGGTGACGGAGAAGACCGCCTGGAGCATGCCCACGTTCCGGGTGGCCGGGAAGATGTTCGCCACGCTGCCCGAGGAGGAGACCTCCCTCGCCGTGCGCTGCCCCAAGGAGGAGCGCGACGAGCTGGTCCTGGCCGAGCCGGAGAAGTTCTGGATCGCCGGTCACGAGGCCCAGTTCGCCTGGGTGCGCGCCCGGCTGGCCGCGCTGGACGACGAGGCGGAGCTGCGCGACATCCTCACCGACTCCTGGCGCCAGGCGGCCCCGCCCCGGCTGCTGGAGGCCCACCCGGACCTGGGCATACCCGAAGCGGGCTGACCACACCCGCCGGAGCCGGTCCTCACACCCGGGCGGGCGTCACGAACGCCCCGATCCGCTCCCGCAGGCTCGGCGCGTCCAGCCCGTGCGCGGCCACGTGTTCCTCCAGCGTGCCGTACCGCCGCAGCTCGCGGCGGGCCACGCCGAGGCCGAGCACCCGGTGCGGTACGTCCACCAGGGTCTCGCCGACGGCCGCCGTCGAGGTCCCGGCGAGGTACGGCTCCACGAGGACCACGTCCGGACGGGCGGCCCCGGCCCCGGTAGCCCGCCGCAGCCCGGCCGCGTCGAAGGGCCGTACCGTCGTGGCGTAGAGCACGGTCACGTCCAGCCCCTGCGTCGCGGCGAGTACGGCGTCCAGTACCGGGCCCACCGCGATCACGACCCCGGCGCGCCCCTCGCGCACCGTGTGGAAGTGCTCCCCGTCGACGGGCAGCGCCTCGCGGTTGGCCTGGAGGGAGAGACGGACGTACACCTTGTCGTCACCGGCGGCGACGGCATGGCGCAGCAGGGTCTCCGCCTCGTCGGGGTGGCCGGGCACATGCATGGTCCAGCCGTCCAGGGTGTCGAGGAGGGCGATGTCGCCGGGCGCCATGTGGGTGACGCCCCCGGCCGGCCAGTCGAAGGAGGCGGCCGCGCTGACCAGCACCGCCCCGGTGTTCTGGTGGCCCAGGTCCAGCTTGACCTGCTCGAAGGGGCGCTCCACGAGGAAGCTGGCGAAGGTGTGCACGATCGGCCGGAGCCCGGTGAGCGCGAGTCCGGCGGCGGCGCCGATCAGGAGCTGTTCGCGGATGCCGACGTTGATCACGCGGTCGGGGTGCGCGCGCTCGGCCTCGGCGAAGCCGTCCCTGCCGATCTCGGCGAGCACGACCGCGACCCGCGGGTCCTCCGCCAGCAGCCGGGCGGCGACGGGGGCGAACCGGTCACGCATGGTTTCCATGAGGGTGGGCCTTTCTGCTGAGGTGTGCGGGGTGGGGAGTGTGTGTGGGATCAGGCGTTCTTCGGCTCGACATGGGCCACGACCACATGGGGGCGGCCGGGGTGCGGGGCGGTGAAGGCGGCGTACAGGGCCTCGTGGTCCCGCCCGTCCACGGTCACGGCGGACCAGCCGGCCGCCTCGAAGCGGGCGGCGATCCCGCCGGGCCGCGCGTGGCTGGCGGAGGAGTTGTCCACGACGACGGTGTGCAGCCGGTCGAGACCGGCGGGTCCGGCGAAGGCGATGGCCTCGTGGTTGCTGCCCTCGTCCAGCTCGGCGTCCCCGATCAGCACCCACACGGCCGGGTCGTGCAGCCCCTGCGCGCGCAGCCCGAGCGCGGTGCCGACGCCGATCGGCAGCCCGTGCCCGAGCGAGCCGCTGCCGATCTCGGCGCCCGGTACGAGCACCCGGTCGGGGTGGTGGCCGAGCGGCGAGTCGTAGCCGCCGAATCCGGGCAGCCAGTCCACGGGGACGAAGCCCTTCGCCGCGAGGACGGCGTAGTACGCCATCGGCCCGTGCCCCTTGCTCAGCAGGAACCGGTCGCGCCCCGGGTCGTCCTGCCGCTCCGGCGTGACGCGCAGCACCCTGTCGTAGAGCACCCACAGCACGTCCAGCGTGGAGGTCGCGGCCGGGCCGTGCTTCTCGTCGCCGGTCATGAGCGCCATCAGTCCGCGCAGGTCGGCGTAGGTGCGCGGGGCCTCGGCCGTACGGTCCTCAAGGTGGTGATCAGGACGGTGGTCGTTCGCGGTGATCTTCATACTGCCGATCGTGCAACCTCGACCGCGCTTGAGGTCAACCGTTGACGGATGCGCGACCACCGACCCGAGTGCGGTATTGTTTCCCTGCACGTTGCGACCGGGGAAACCCCAGGTCAAACGGCATCGGGACGTGGCGCAGCTTGGTAGCGCACTTGACTGGGGGTCAAGGGGTCGCAGGTTCAAATCCTGTCGTCCCGACTCGTGAGAGTCGCAGCTCAGGGCCGGTTTCGGAGAAATCCGAAACCGGCCCTCGGCCGTTCCCGGGCACCAGCTTCGCGCGTCCGGGGGTGCGGCGGCACGCAGCCCTGTCGGTCAGTGTCCGCGGGCGACCCATTCCTCCAGGTGGGGTGCCTCGGCGCCGATGGTCGTGGGGTCGCCGTGACCGGTGAGGACCTTGGTGTCCGGCGGCAGGCTGAGCAGCCGGTCGCGGACGGAGCCGATGATCGTCGGGAAGTGGGAGTACGAGCGGCCGGTGGCGCCCGGGCCGCCCTGGAAGAGGGTGTCTCCGGTGAAGACGACGCCGAGCTCGGGGGCGTACAGGGAGACGGCGCCGGGCGCGTGTCCGGGGGTGTGGAGGACGGTGAGGCTGGTGCCGGCGCTCTCCAGGACCTGGCCGTCGACGAGTTCGGAGTCGGGGGCGCGGTCGGGGTGAGTCTCCCGCCACAGCGGTACGTCGTCGGCGTGGAGCCGGATGGGAGCGCCGGTGAGGTCGGCGAGGGCCGGCGCCGCGTTGATGTGGTCGTTGTGGGCGTGGGTGCAGATGATGTCGGTGACCCTGCGGTCGCCGACGGCACGGAGGACGGCCTCCGCGTCGTGGGCGGGGTCGATGACCACGACCTCGTCGTCGTCGCCGACGATCCACACGTTGTTCTCCACATCCCACGTGCCGCCGTCAAGGCTGAACTGGCCCGAGGTGACCAGGCGTTCGATGCGGGGAGCCATCACAGCACCACCACCGAGCGCAGGACGTCACCCTCCTTCATCCGCTCGAACGCCTTCTCCACCTCGTCCATCTGGATGGTCTCGGTGACGAACTCGTCCAGGGGCAGGCGTCCTTGCAGGTGCAGGTCGATGAGTGCCGGGAAGTCCCGGGAGGGCAGGGCGTCGCCGTACCAGGAGGACTTGAGGGAGCCGCCGCGCGAGAAGACGTCCAGCAGGGGCAGTTCGAGCGTCATCCCGGGGGTGGGGACGCCGACGAGGACGAGGGTGCCGGCCAGGTCGCGGGCGTAGAACGCCTGCTGGTACGTCTCGGGGCGGCCGACCGCGTCGATGACGACGTCGGCGCCGTGGCCGCCGGTCAGTTCGCGAATGGCCTCAACCGGGTCGGTCGTCGAGGAGTTGACGGTGTCGGTGGCACCCAGCGCGCGCGCCTTCTCCAGTTTCCGGTCGTCGAGGTCCACGGCGATGATCTTCGTCGCCCCGGCGAGGTGCGCCCCCGCGATCGCCGCGTCGCCGACCCCGCCGCAGCCGATGACGGCGACGGAGTCGCCGCGGCCGACGTTTCCGGTGTTGATCGCGGCTCCGATGCCGGCCATCATGCCGCAGCCGAGGAGTCCGGCCACGGCCGGGGACGCGGCCGAGTCCACCTTGGTGCACTGTCCGGCGGCGACGAGCGTCTTCTCCGCGAAGGCCCCGATACCGAGGGCCGGGGTCAGCTCCTGCCCGGTGGAGGCGAGGGTCATCTTCTGCTTCGCGTTGTGGGTGTCGAAACAGTACTGGGGCTCGCCACGCCGGCAGGCGCGACAATGTCCGCACACCGCGCGCCAGTTGAGGATGACGAAGTCCCCCGGGGCCACCTCCGTGACGCCCTCGCCGACCGATTCCACGACGCCGGCGGCCTCGTGGCCGAGCAGGAAGGGGAAATCGTCGGTGATGGCACCCTGTTTGTAGTGCAGGTCGGTGTGACAGACACCGCAGGCCTGGATCTTCACCACGGCCTCGCCGGGCCCGGGGTCCGGGATCACGATCGTCTCGACCCGAACGGGCTCGTTCTTCGCGAGCACGACGACTCCGCGCACTTCCTGGGGCATGGTCTGTCCTTCCTCGACGTACCCGGCCCTTCACCAGAATGGCAGGAGGTGACCGGCGTCGCACTTCGATCGGGGGTGTGGGCGCGGGGCTTGGTATCCCGCGTACGGCCGGCAGAACCCCGGCGGTCACGCCGTGCGTTCGGACATGGCGGCGCGTTCCTGGGCGGCGCGGACCGACTCGGTGAGGGTGGCGAGGTCGTACGCTCCGCGGTGCAGCCGGCCGTTGACGAAGAACGTCGGGCTTCCGGCGACGCCGCTGCGGTCGGCGGTCTCGACGTCCTCGGCCACTCGCAAGGCTCCGACGTGGTCCCGCAGATCCCGTTCGAACTTCTTCACGTCCAGGCCGAGGTCCTCGGCGTGGCGCAGCAGGTCCTGGGGGCTCAGTTCGCCCTGGTGGGAGAGGAGGACATCGTGCATGGGCCAGAAGGCGCCCTGCCGGGCGGCGGCTTCCGAGGCCTCGGCGGCGAGTTTGGCGCGCGGGTGGACGTCGTCGAGCGGCAGATGGCGCCACACGAACCTGATGTCTCCTCCGACGTCGTCGCGGAGCCGGCGCATCATGGGTTCGGCCTGGGCGCAGTAGGGACATTCGAAGTCGCCGTACTTGACCACGGTGACGGGGGCGTCGCGGGGGCCGCGGATGTGGTCGCGCTCGGGGTCCACCGGGGCGACGAGGTCGACGATGCTCTCGCCGGTGCCCATGAGCGCCCGGGCGCGCCCCGACGCGGGCAGGGCGCGGATCACCACGGTGATCAGCCAGGTGAGCGCGAAGGAGAGGGGGATGGTGATGAGAATCCCGTACTTGGCCTGGGTGAGCCGCTCCCCGTCGAAGGCGAGGGTGGCGATGAGGAGCGACACGGTGAAGGCGACGCCGGACGCGCTGCCGCCGGCCAGCACGGCACCCCAGCCGACCTGCGGGCGCAGCCGGCCGCGGCTGACCCATGTGGTGAGGGCCGCGCCGATGACGATGCCCAGCGGCTTCCCCAGCACGAAGGAGATCAGGATGCCGACCGTGACCCGCGAGGTGAGCGCGCCGGTGAAGCCCGCCCAGGTGATGTGGACGCCGGCGTTGGCGAGGGCGAAGAGGGGCACGATGACGTAGCTGGCCCAGGGGTGGAAGACCTGTTCCAGGCGCTCGTTGGGTGAGATCACCGTCGCCAGCTCCTGGCGCAGGGAGCGCTCGAGTTCCGGGGTCGGCTGTTCCCGGAAGAGCCGGAACAGCCCGCTGGTGCGTTCCAGGTCCGTGCGCGAGGCGGGGTAGGCGTAGGTGATCGTGGCGAGCAGAAGCCCGGTGACGACCGGATCGACGCCGGACTCGAGCAGGGCCACCCACAGCCCGAGGGCGAGGACGAAGTACGGGACGCCGTGGCGTACTCCGGCGCGGCGGATGCCCAGTACCGCCGCGAAGAAGGCCGCGGCGGCGAGCAGGGGCAGCCAGGAGAGGCTGCCGCTGTAGGCGAAGGCGATCACGGCGAGTGCCACGACGTCGTCGACGATGGCCACCGTCAGCAGGAAGGTACGCAGCGCCTCGGGCAGGCGCCTGCCCAGGAGTGCCAGCGTGCCCAGGGCGAACGCGGTGTCGGTCGACATGGCCACGCCCCAGCCGCCGCCGGCCCCGGCGGCGGCGGCGAACGCCAGGAAGACGAGAACGGGGACGACCATGCCCATGAGGCCCGCGACCAGGGGCAGCGTCATACGGCTCCGCTGCCGCAGCTCACCCATGTCGAACTCGCGCCGTGCCTCCAGCCCGACGACGAAGAAGAACAGGGCCATCAGGCCACTGTTGACCCATTCGCGCAGCTCCAGGCCCACCCCGACGGAGCCCAGCCGCACGGTCAGCGGCGTCTTCCAGAGGCGTTCGTAGCCGCCGGGGGCGGCATTGGCCCACACCAGCGCGGCGACGGCGGCGGCGACGAGGGCGACGGCGCTTGCCGTCTCGGTGCGCAGGAAGTCCCGCAACGGTGAGCGCTGAGTGTCCGAACGTACCGTCTGCCCGATGCCCCCGGGGCCGGCGGGCGGGGTCGTGGTGGTGGTCATGTTCCGCCTCTGCGTCTCTGCGTCCGGTGCGGGAGGGGAATCGTGGCGTGAGGCGAGCATCGCAGGTCGGGCGGCCACGCACCGCTTGTGGCGGGCGGTCGGGTGTCCGCGCCGCGACCGGCGGGCGCTCGACTCAGTCGACGCGGGCCGTCGTCAGAACACCACCACCGAGCGCAGGACGTCGCCGTCGCGCATCCGCCGGAACGCCTGCTCGACCTCATCGATACCGATCGTCTCGGTGACGAACGCGCCGAGGTCGAGACGGCCCTGCTGGTGCAGGTCGACGAGCATCGGGAAGTCGCGGGAGGGCAGGCAGTCGCCGTACCAGGCCGACTTGAGGGAACCGCCGCGCCCGAACACGTCCAGGAGCGGCAGGTCCAGGGTCATGTCCGGGGTGGGGACGCCGACCAGGACGACCGTGCCGGCCAGATCGCGGGCGTAGAACGCCTGCCGGTAGGTCTCGGGGCGGCCGACCGCGTCGATGACGACATCGGCGCCGAAGCCGCCGGTCAGCCCGCGGATCGTCTCTACGGGGTCGGTCTCGCGGGAGTTGACGGTATGCGTGGCACCCATCGTCCTCGCCGTCTCCAGCTTGCGGTCGTCGATGTCCACCGCGATGATCTTCGCCGCGCCGGCCAGCCGGGCGCCGACGATCGCCGCGTCACCCACACCGCCGCAGCCGATGACGGCGACGGAGTCGCCGCGGCCGACCTGGCCGGTGTTGATGGCCGCGCCGATGCCCGCCATCACGCCACAGCCGAGCAGTCCGGCGACGGCCGGGGAGACGGCCGGGTCGACCTTGGTGCACTGGCCGGCCGCCACGAGGGTCTTCTCGGCGAAGGCGCCGATGCCGAGCGCGGGGGTGAGTTCCTGGCCGGTGGAGGCGAGGGTCATCCTCTGCTTCGCGTTGTGCGTGTCGAAGCAGTACCAGGGGCGTCCGCGCCGGCAGGCCCGGCACTGGCCGCACACCGCGCGCCAGTTGAGGACGACGAAGTCGCCGGGAGCGACCTCGGTGACGTTCTCGCCCACGGACTCGACGATGCCCGCCGCCTCGTGACCGAGCAGGAACGGGAAGTCCCCGCTGATGCCGCCCTGCTTGTAGTGCAGATCCGTATGACAGACGCCGCACGCCTGGATCTTCACCACGGCCTCGCCGGGCCCGGGGTCCGGCACGATGATCGTCTCCACCCGGACCGGCTCGTTCTTGCCCGGTGCGATTACTGCCTGGACTTGCTGGGACATGGGGTCCGCCTTGCTGTCGTCGTAGAGGTGGGGGTGCCGGGCCGGATCAGGGCCGGCTGATGAGGGCGCGCAGGGAGGCCGCCGCCGCGGCGGGGTCGTCCGCGCCGTAGATCGCGCTGCCCGCCACGGCCACGTCGGCTCCGGCGGCCTGGACCGCCGTGATGGAGGACGCGCCGACGCCACCGGCGACGGAGAACGGCACCCCCGAACTCGTACCGGCGTCCAACAGCGTCTGGAGGCTGTATCCGGGCAGGGCCTGCTCGTCGAGACCGGCGTGGAACTCGGCGAGCACCGCGCCGAGCGCGTGCGCTTCCTTCGCGCGCAGGGGCTTGTCCGCGACGTTGATGAGATCGACCACCACGCCCTTGCCCGCGGCCCGGGCAGCGGTGATCGCGCCCTTGATGGTGGACTGGACGGGGACGGCGCGGTTCGGCGGCCGGCCCCGGCATGTCACGGTGCTGGGAGCCGACACGGGTGCCGTCCTCGTGCTCGGTGTTCCGGACGAGCCCGTGGACGAAGACCGCATGGAGTGCACACGGATTCTGTGGAGCGTGACGGCCGCCTGCATCGCCCGTCAGGTGGCCGAGGCGGCGCCGGACTATCTGCAGGAATCGCGGATGGTGACGAGCGAACGGCTCAGAGTGACCGCCGAGTTGACGGACCGGCACGTCACGGATCTGGAATCGGTGCTGGCCACGCTGCGCACCAGGGACCTGGACGACACCAGGGCCCGCGCCCGGGCGATCGATCTCGCCGCCGATGCTCTGATCCGGGCCAGGAGCGGAGCGGACCTGGTCGCCTCCATCGCCGAGGAGCCGGTCTCCCGCGCGTTCGAGCGCCTCAAGAGCGACCTGCGCCCCCTGAGCCGCTACGAAGCGCTGAGCATCCAGTTCATCGAACCGCCGGCCGACGGCCGCGCGCTGCCCGGAGAAGTGGCACACGCCGGACGGGCCATCGTGCGCAGCGCCGTTCTCCTCATGCGCGACCAGGAGGACGTGACCCGTATCAGGGTCCAGTGGGACTGCGACGGGACCAATCTGCTCGTCTCCGTACGGGACGACGGTCCCGGCCGCATGGACAGCGGCCTGCCGGCCCTGCGCCAGCTCGCCGCCCGGGCCAAGGCGCTCGGCGGCGACCTCGACCTGGAATCGGTGGACAACTGGGGGTCCCGCGTGGAGGTGCGCCTCCCGCTCGATCCCCCGGACACCTCCGAGCAGCCCACCGCGTCATGGGGTCTGGCTCCCCGGGAGGCGGAGGTGCTGCGGCTGCTCACCGCCGGCCGGCGCAACCGGCAGATCGCCACTCAGCTGGGCATCAGCGAGAACACCGTCAAGTTCCACACCAGCCAGATCTACCACAAGCTCGGCGTCACCTCCCGGGCCGCCGCGGCCGCCCTCGCTACCGAGGCCGGTCTGCGCTAGGTCCGGGGGCGGGCGTGGCGGCGACTCGCCGTGGCGGGCCGCGCTCGGACGACGGGACCCCACGTGCTCGACGGGGACGTCACGGTTCCGGGTCAGGGGCGACCGGGGCAGCCGGTCCTCCGGTGACGCCGGCCTCCCGGTACTCGCCGGGGGTCATGCCGGTCACCGCGCGGAAGGCGCGGTGGAACTGCACCGCGCTGGAGAAACCCGTCTCCAGCGCGATGGTGGAGATCTGCTTGTCCGGCTGCGTCCGCAGCATCAGCCGGGCGCGCTCCAGCCGCAGGGAGCGCAGGCGCGCCATGGCGGACTCGCCCGTGCCCTCGAAGAGGCGGAACAGGGTGCGGCGGGAGACGTGCAGGCCCGCGGCGATGCCCTCGGCGTCCAGCTCGGGGTCCGCCAGGTGCGCGCGCATGTAGGCCAGGGCCTCGGCGCGGCGCAGCGACTCCGGCATCCCGCGCCGGCCGGGGGCGAGCAGACCGAGGAGCGATGCTCCCAGCGCGGTCGCCTGGGGCGCGAGGCGGTGCGCGCCGAGGCGGTCCGCCTCCTGGCGCCGCGCGAGGTTCACGAAGAACGCCGCCACCGCGCCCAGCGCCCCGCCGCAGTCGAAACTCCGGGCGAGCAGGTCGTCGCTCCGGCTCACGCAGGCCAGCGAGAACGCCTTGTCGGCGGGCAGTTCGAGGACGACCTGCTCGTAGTACTCCGTCGCGCACAGGGAGAACGGCACGGCACTGTCGTAGATCACCAGTGAGCCGGGACGCGCGACCGTCCGGCGTCCCGCCTGCTCGACGAGCAGGTCCCCGCTCTGCTGGAACACGAGGTACAGGTAGTCCTCGTCCTCCCGGCCCTGCGCGATGTCGCCGGCCGAGCGCCGGACCTCCTCGGGCCGGGCCCGCTTGGTGGACAGCCGGAAATCCGCGTACCGGCCCAGCCTGATATCGCCTCCGAACGCGCTGCCGACCGGGTCCGTCCTGACCGACACATAGGCTTCCCGCCTGGCCTGACGCCAGTAGTCGACCTCGTCGCCCGGCGGGGCGTGACGGGTGGAGAAGGACGTCAGGCGGGGCAGCGCCGAGCCGTCCTGGGCCATAGCCGTGCCTTCCGCTCGACTGCTCCGCGTGGCTGCTCCGCGCCGGTCTGCCCGACGCTCACGGCGTCCGGTTCCAGCGTACGCCGCAGGGATCTTTCCGGCCTTTTCGCCAACCGGTGCGCCGACGCGGCAGCGGTCCGGCCCGCAGCCTCCCCCGAAGGGGGTCCGCGGGCCGGGGACGGCGGTCTCAACGGCGGTCTCAGGCGGGAATGAGGCCGTGCGGGTCGATGATGAACTTGTCGTTCACTCCCGTGTCGAAGGTCGCGTAGGCGTCGGGGGCGTCGTCGAGGCCGATCACCTTGGTGTTGAGCATGGCGCTCAGGTAGGGCATGCGGTCCCACAGGATCGCCAGCATCAGCTCGCGGTTGTACTGCATGACCGGTGCCTGCCCGGCGGAGATCCGCGGCGACTTGATCCAGGCGGTGCCGAAGTCGAGCGGGTACGTGCCCTCCTGCTCGGCCTTCGACTTCGCGAGCGGATCGGGGCCGTAGACGCCGATGACTCCCGTGGCGCCGCCCGCGCGGGTGGCGTCGATCACCTGGTTGATCGCGTAGGCCGGGTTCATGTCCTCGGCCTCGCGGCCGATGCCGTGCGCCTCGGAGCCGACGTAGTCGACCGCGCAGTCGACCATGGGCTCGCCCAGGATGGCCTCGATCTGGTCGGTGAGTGTCGCGTCCTCGTTCAGGTCGATCGTCTCGCAGCCGTTCTCCCGTACCAGATCCAGGCGGCTCTTGTGGTAGTCGCCGACGATGACGCAGGACGCCCCGAGGAGGCGCGCCGCCGCCGCGCCGCAGCGGCCGACCGGGCCGGCGCCGGCGAGGTACACGGTCGAGCCCGGCTTGGCGCCGGCCTCCATGAGACCGTGGAACGCGGTGGGCAGGATGTCCGAGAGCAGCGCCAGATCACGGATCTTCTCCATGGCCTGCTCCTTGTCCGGGAAGCGCAGGAGCTGGAAGTCGGCGTACGGGACGAACAGGTACTCGGCCTGGCCGCCGGTCCAGTCGCCCAGGTTGAAGCCGTACGCTCCGCAGGCCAGCTCGGGGTTCGTGGTCTCGCAGACGTCGGTCCGGCGCGCCCGGCAATTACGGCATCGGCCGCAGGCGACGTTGAACGGGACGGAGACGAGGTCGCCCTCCCCGAGGAACTCGACGTCCGGTCCGGCCTCGATCACCTCCCCGGTCATCTCGTGCCCCATCACCATGCCCTGGGGTACCGGGAAGGACCCGCGGTAGATGTGCAGGTCGCTGCCGCAGATGTTGGTGGCGACGATCCTGAGGACGACTCCGTGCGGGGCCTGCTTCCCGTTCGGCATCTGAAGCTTCGGGAAGTCGAGAGACTCGACGCGCATGTCCTTCGGGCTCTGGAAGGTGACGGCGCGGTTGCTGCTGGCCATGACGATCTCCTCTGTCGGTCCAGGGGACTCGGCAAGGAAGTGCCGGCGGTCGGTTCCGGTGGCTCCGCGACCTCGGCGGCCTTCCCCACGCAGGGCTGCCACCCAACGTACGCACGCCCGAACCGGACCCTCTATGCCCTGCGCGCCAACGCACTGACGACGCGTGCCACGTTCCCGGCCGAGCACGTCGTCACCGTCCGGCAGGGCCCGCGCGTCGTTAGTTTTGAGGCATGACCGGCACAGCAGCGTCCGTTCCCCAGGAGCCCTCACCCGTCCAGACCGACGTCCGGGTGAGGGGCGCTCGCGAGCACAACCTCAAGGACGTGGACCTGACGGTCCCACGCGACGCGACGGTGGTCTTCACCGGCGTCTCGGGGTCGGGCAAGTCCTCCCTCGCCTTCGGCACCCTCTACGCGGAGTCGCAGCGGCGCTACCTGGAGTCGGTGGCCCCGTATGCCAGGCGGCTGATCGACCAGGCCGGCGTCCCCGACGTCGACTCGATCACCGGGATGCCTCCTGCCGTCGCCCTGCAACAGCAGCGCGGAGGGCGCGGCGCCCGCTCGTCGGTGGGCAGCCTCACCACGCTGTCGTCCCTGGTGCGCATGCTCTACTCGCGCGCCGGCGACTACCCGGACGATCAGCCGATGCTCTACGCCGAGGACTTCTCCCCCAACACCGTCCAGGGAGCCTGCCCGCGGTGCCACGGCATCGGCCGCGTGTACGAGGTGACCGAGCGGAAGATGGTGCCGGACCCCTCCCTCACGATCCGCGAGCGCGCGATCGCCTCCTGGCCGACGGCCTGGCACGGCCACCAACTGCGCGACGTCCTCGTCGCGCTCGGGTACGACGTCGACGTCCCCTGGAAGGACCTGCCGAAGAAGGACCGGGACTGGATCCTCTACACGGACGACACCCCCTCCGTCCCCGTCCATTCCCGGCTCACGCTCGCCGAGGCGCGCGAAGCGATCGAGGCGGGTGACGAGCCGAGCTACCAGGGCGCGTTCGTCGGGGCGCGCCGCTACGTGCTCGACACCTTCGCCCACACCAAGAGCGCCTCGATGAAGCGCCGCGTCGCCCGGTTTCTCGACGTGGCCCCCTGCCCGTCCTGCCACGGCAAGCGGCTGAAGCCCGAAGCCCTGAACGTCACCTTCGAGGGGCTCGACATCGCCGACTTCTCGGGCCTGCCGCTCCGGGAGCTCGTCCTGCTGCTGGACCGGGCCGTCGCGGACGCCGCACAGCAGGTGAACGCCGCCGGCACCACAGAACCACCCGGCGCGGCCCTCCCCGCCGACGCGCGCCGTGAGGCCGTTCGGCGGCGCGTCGCCGCCGGCGGCTCCGCCCACACGGCCGCGCCCGACGTACGCCGCACCCCGAACCGGTCGGTCGAGAAGCCGGCCACGACGGCACGCCTCGGCGCGGAGCTGCTCGACCGCCTGCGCCCCGTCATCGACCTGGGGCTCGGCTACCTCTCCCTGGACCGCGGCACGCCCACGCTCTCGGGCGGCGAGCTGCAGCGCCTGCGGCTGGCCACCCAGCTCACCTCGGAGCTCTTCGGCGTCGTGTACGTGCTCGACGAGCCCTCGGCGGGGCTGCACCCGCAGGACGTGACCGCACTGCTCGGCATCCTCGACGGGCTCAAGCGCCGGGGCAACAGCCTGTTCATCGTCGAGCATTCCGTCGACGTGATGCGGCACGCCGACTGGCTCGTCGACATCGGCCCCGGCGCGGGCGAGCGCGGCGGCCGGGTCCTCTACAGCGGGCCGACCGAGGGCCTCGCCGATGCCGGGGAATCGGTGACCCGCGGGTACCTCTTCGGCGGCAGCGGTCTCGCCCCGCACGCGCCCCGTCGGCCGAGCGGATGGATCGAGCTCGGCGGCGTCACCCGCAACAACCTGCGGGACGTGTCCGTGTCGATCCCCAGGGGCGTCCTCACCGCCGTGACCGGCGTATCCGGATCGGGCAAGTCGAGCCTGGTCAGCCAGGCACTACCCGCGCTGCTCGCGGAGGGTCTGGGGGGTGCCGTGCCGGTCGACGAGGCCCCCGAGGACGACGAGCTGCTCCTGGACGATTCCCCCGGCAGGCTCGCGGGCTCGATCGAGGGGGACCTGACCGGCATTCGCCGCGTGGTCAGCATCGACCAGAAGCCCATCGGCCGCACGCCCCGCTCCAACGTCGCCACCTACACAGGCCTGTTCGACCATGTGCGCCGCCGCTTCGCGCAGACACCCGAAGCACGCTCCCGTGGGTACAAGCCCGGCCGGTTCTCCTTCAACGTGGCCGGCGGCCGCTGCCCGACCTGTGAGGGCGAGGGCTGGGTGATGGTCGAACTCCTCTTCCTCCCGTCGGTCTACACCGAGTGCCCGGACTGCCACGGCACCCGCTACAAGGACAGCACCCTGGAAATCTCCTGGCGTGACCGGAACATCGCCCAGATCCTCTCGATGAGCGTCGAGGAGGCCCACGCGTTCTTCACCGGCGAGGAAGAGATCATGCGGTCCCTGTCCGCGCTGATCGACGTGGGGCTCGGCTACCTCCGACTCGGGCAGCCCGCCACCGAGCTCTCCGGCGGGGAGGCCCAACGCGTCAAGCTCGCCGGCGAGTTGCAGCGCGCCCAGCGCGGAGACACCTTCTACGTGCTCGACGAGCCGACCTCCGGACTGCACTGCGCCGACGCCGACCGCCTCGTCACCCATCTGCAGACCCTCGTCGACGCGGGCAACACCGTCGTGATGGTCGAACTGGACATGCGTGTCGTCGCCGCCGCCGACCACGTCATCGATCTCGGGCCCGGCGCGGGGGAGGCCGGCGGCACCGTCGTCGCCGCCGGCACCCCGGCCCAGGTCGCCGAGAGAGGCGTCGGGGCGTCGGCGAAGTACCTCGCCGCGGCGCTCGACGAGTCCGCAGCGCGGCAGCGCTCCGCTTGACGGACCGCACCGGCTTCGTGTCGGCTCTGTGTGCACGGCGCGTCTTGGGGGCGCTGCCCGAGAGGGGGCTGAGGTGGGGTTCGGCTAGGGCTTGGGGCGGGCGCGCGGGGGCGTGCTCGGGTGGTAGGCCGACACCGGCGGTGGCTACGGCGGCGAGCTGGAAGCGCTACGGCCCGAGCCAGCTCGTCACTTCGCCGGCCGAATCATTTGGGGCGGGACAGACGGCGTGCGCTACCACCCGGCAGGTGGCGCAGGTCCTTAGCGTTCCGGAGCGCCGCGTCACGTCGAACCTCGACCGGCTGTTGGACGACGGTCTGCTGGTGGTTGCCTCGGACAGTGCGTCCGGAGTCCAACGCTCGTACCTTCTGCCCTCGCCGCCGCCGACGAGGCCAAGCAGACGTCGGGTACGTGATGCGGAGCGGAACACCGCTGACGGTCGCCGGTTGGCCACACCAGTGACCGTCGCGACCGTTGAGGTGTGTTCGCTCTTCGGCTGCGCTTGGCGGTGCCGCGGTGGCGGACGCAGGAAGCTTCGCGTTGGCAGGAGGGAGCACGGGGCAGTTTTGTGCGGATGCGTTTGCAGCGGGGCGCTCTCCATCGGGTGCACCTTCCAGCCGCACTTCGGTATCTCCGTCACGTGGCTGTCCGGGGCGGGAAGCACTCTTCGGGGAGGCGTCTTTTCAAGCGCGCTCGGTACGACCGACCAGCGTACGCAGTACCGGCCGCGGCTGGAGCAGCAGATCGTGGTTGAGGCAGCAGGCCAAGTCATCGCGCGGACCCTGCGCTCCGCTCAGGGCTGGAGTGTTGTGTGCTGGCGGGCATGACCCCATTGTGGCCATCGGCGCGGTGGTGAGAGGCCGACGAGTATGACTGCCCTGTGTGCAGTGAGGCTGCCGACGTCCAAGCCGAGGAAGACGTCGATGTCGCCGGTTTCGATCACGTGCAGGCCCCTCCATCACGCTTTCGTCCGGCCTGCCACGGCATCGAGCTGTCGCATCCACGTTACGGAACGCTCTTTCAGCCTTGGGTGACGCCGGTACTCAAGCCTTTCATCAGCGGTCCGTGCGGAGCCACGAGAAATGTAACGGGGGCCTTGACGCTCACACTGCCGCAATCTCCCGGCACGCATCCGCCGCGCCGCCAGCCCCCGGATGCGCACACCAGACGGCGCCCGTGCGCCGGCATCGGTCGACGAGGCACTATCGGCTTCATGACCTCCTCGCCCACCGCCCCCGACGAACGGTCCGCGATAGGAGCAAAGCCCTCCTTGAGCGCTGCCCCGTACGAGCACCCAGACGCCCGATGCCTGACCCGGGCCCTGCGCGCCGAACAGCTGGCCCTGTATGGCTTCGCCGACGATCCGGACACCACCCCGGAAGCGGACTTCGACCCGCCCGGCGGGTTGTTCCTCGTAGCCCGCTTGGGCGGCCAACCGGTCGGGTGTGGAGGGGCACGCCTCCTCGGCGAGACCACGGCGGAGGTCAAGAGCATGTACGTCGCCGAACATGCGCGTGGCCAGGGGATCGGCCGCGACATCCTCAAGCGCCTTGAACGACATGCCGCGGCCTGCGGCGCCACACGGATCGTGCTGGAGACCGGCCGACGCAACACCGCCGCACTGGCCCTCTACGGCCGCGCCGGATACGAGCCATACCCGTCATATGTCCCCGGCCGCGACCACCGAGTGAACCGGGCCATGACGAAGTCCCTCGGTGGCCGCACCCCCTGAGCCCCGGATCACTCCGCGCCGGGCCGCCGGTGGCGCAAGTGTTCGCCCACGTCGCCTCGATAGTGGGCATGCCCCGCTCGAAGAGGCGGGCCGGCTTCAGCACGGCAAGTCGAGGGATCGGCGGGACCATTGCCGCCAACTCCACTTATCCGAGTGAATCTTGCTCCTGGACCGGGTGATTCCTTCCGCCCGGCCGGTCAAATAGGTGCAACGTATTGCGAGAAGCCCACGGAGAACGGACTCACCTGATGACCTTGTTCGGAGTCGACGAAGTACTCCTCGCCGACCGCGAGGAACTGACGGCGCCGGCGCTCCGTATGCGCGTGAGCGAAGCCGTCGACTCGGTCTCAGCGATCGTCGGGGAAGACCGCGACGCTCTGCTGAAGCGCATCCTCAAGTTCACGAACCTGCCTCGGCTCGCCGACGCCGACGATCACGATCTGCACGAGCTCATGTGGGAACTCCAGGCGTGCGAGCGGGAAGGTCGGAGGGGCTACCGAGCGCGGCTCCGGCGCATCACCAGCGTGCCGCGACCGGGCGACATCGGTCGCCTCCCGCGCCCCCGCTGGGCCAAGGCCGCCACGGCGGCCGGCCTCTGTCAGCTATGTGGCGACGCCTACGCTCGGAACGCCATGATCGGGCGCGCGAAGTGGGGCAGCGAACTTGCCTCCCTCTATGTCCCGATGGGATGGCTGTGCTGGCACTGCACGGTGAACCGCCGGGATCGGCCGCGCCGCCGCGATGTGCTGCTGCGGTTGTTCCACGGCCTGTTCGCCGGTGACGGGATCGGGATCAACGGCCACGAGTCCCGGGTACTTCTCGAATGGCTGACGGAGAAGCCGGCGCTGGCGACCAGCAAACCCTGGACCAGCGACCCGCTGGACGAAACCCTGGCGCGGCTCCGTACCGGCGCATCCGAGAGGAAGCCGATCGTCTGGCTCGCCGAGACGACCGCGCGCACCATCGTCAGTGTGCTGCAGGAACCTGCCTCCAGGGGCACCTTGTCTGCCCCGGACGACGAGCTGCTCTCCTCCGTCGTCCAGCACTTGGCCGAATGGGCCACCAACCCTGCAGGAGTGCCGCACTCCCGGTACGGGACCGGCCACCGGTTCCGGCAGCGTGTCCTTGCCGTGACGGAGAATCCCACGCTCTTGTCCAGGAGCGGCGGCCCGTACTTCCTCTTCCAGTGCCAGGTCACCCGTACCGGGAACCTGGTCGACCCCGACAAGGAATCCTGACCGCACGGACAGGGTGCCGTCCCTGCCGCCAGCGCATGGCCGATGCCGGTCCTTACGGGGGAGAGCTCAGAGGCCGAGCGCGACGAGCACGTTCAACTTCGGCCCCAGAGCGGCAACATCCTCGTCCCCACTGCCCACGTGAAAATGTGCGCGGACCTGGGCGCGGAGCCGTGATGAACGGGGACCGCTGCGGCAAGGCGGCCTCATTCTTTGACGGCAGGTGAAGTTGCCCTTCGCGTGTCTGGAAGGGCGGTTCGTCGAACCACGGGTCGCGGTGGGTTGCGCGGCGGCGCAGCGGTCGGGGCAGGGGCGGGAGTGGCAGCAGGGCGTGTCGCCACTCGCTGGTGCCCACCGTGCCTCTCCGGCTCCGAGGAACCGTCGTCGCCATGTCCATCGTTGCCCTGGTCATCATCCCGCTGCTGGTCCTGGTCGGCCTGGTGCTCGTCGGCGTACTCGGGGCGAGGGCGCCCGGGGGGCCAGTGGCTCGCGCTGTGGAGCACCGCGGATCGCCGAACCGGCCGTGGCCGGCTGAAGTCCGTCCTCCGCCTTCGTTTCGCCGACTCGGGCTGAGAATGGAAAGGGCTCGATGTAGCCGGTGGTGAGCGTCGGGCGGTCTGGTCAGTTGTCCAGGCTCAGTCTGACCTCTGCTGATCTGGTCCGGGCGAAGCTGAAGTCGAAGTGTTCGACCTTGCCCCAGCCATTGGCGAACGCGCTGCGTACTTCGCCCCTGGAGCTGTGAATGTGCAGCGCGGCGAAGTCGTCGTCGGCTCGGGTGTCCTTGACCCAGCCATAGACGCGGAGGTTTCCGTTTTTGCAGGCAAGGCGGTATTCGGCTTTGGCGCCGTGGATGGTGGTGACCTTGTGGGCTCCGCAGGTGGCAGCGCCGGCGTCGGTTGCGGTGGCGATGAGGATGCCTGATGAGGCGAGGAACAGGGAGCTTGCGGCGACGAGGACGCGGTGTGGACGCGGCAAGGGGGTTCCTTTCACTGGGGGCCGGCTCGGTGGTCGGAGATCCGCCGATCGAGACCGTACGCTGCTTTCTTCACCGTTTCCGTAGTCGCTGTCTGTAACCACCTGAAAGGTGTACCGGCTGCGAGTGCGGTGTTGCCTCTGGATCTCGTGGCTTCGCGGCTCCGGATGATGTGTCAGCGGCTTCGGTTCTGTGGGGTGGGCCGCGACGTGTGTTCGGGTCGCTCGCCGGTGAGCCTCGTTTGGTTGTGGGTCGGTACGGCGAAGGGGGGTGTTGTCTTCGCGCTCTCGGCTCGCTTGTCTGCCGCGCTCGGTGGCGCCAAGAAGGCCGCGGTCTCGTGGGCCGCGTGGCGTGCGGAGGGCGGCGAGGTCATCGACGCGGAGACGGGGCTCTCGACGGCGTGCTGGTGGTGTGTGAGGGGGAGTGCCGCTTTGCGGCGTACTCCGTACGCGCTACGGCTGGATGTCCGCCCCGGTCCGCGGGTTGGCCTTCGTGCCGGGGCGCCGGGGGCGCAGGGTCGGTCGCCGGGCTGGTCCTTGCGGTTCGCCCCCCTTACTTCTGGAGCCAAGAGGGCACAGGTCAGGGCCGGTTACGGAGAGATCCGTAACCGGCCCTGAGTCATTCCCTGGGGCCGGCTGGGCCGTCGATGGCCTCCGACCGAGGTCGGCGGGCGAGGGCCGCTCGGGCGGTGGTCATGCGGAGCGGTACGCCTGATGGCCGGCTTCGCCGTCACCCCGGGGTGGTGGGTCAGTGGCGGCCGTTCTGGCCACCCTGGTGGTGGTTGCCGCCCTGACCGGCGTGGCCGTTCTGCCCCTGACCGGCCTGTCCCTGGCCGTTCTGGCCGTTCTGACCGGCCTGGCCGTTCTGACCGGCCTGGCCACCCTGACCGGTCTGTCCGCCCTGGCCAGCCTGACCGTTCTGGCCGGCCTGGCCGTTCTGACCCTGGTTGCCGCTCTGGCCGTTCTGGCCGTTCTGCGTGCCGTTCTGGCCGGTTCGGGGGCCCTGGTGCTGGTGGTTGCCCTGGCCGGGGTGGTTCTGGTGGTTGCCCTGGCCGCCGGGGCGGGGTGTGCCGCCGCGGTTCGGGCGGCCGTGGTCGTGGCCGTGGCGGCCGCCGAGGTCGCCCAGGTGCCAGCCGTCCCAGCCGTGGTTGTGGCGGCCGCCCCAGGTGAGGTCGTCGACGAACCGGCCGCGGTCGTTGCGGAGGGTGGCGGTGTCCGTGCGGTTGTCCCAGACGTAGGTGCGGCGGTCCTGGTAGACGTCGCGGTAGGTGTCGCGGCCGATGCCGCTGTGGACGCGGACGGTGGCGCGCCCGGCCAGGCGGTAGTGGCGGAAGGTGTAGGTGCGGCCGTCCTCGTTCGACAGGGTCCAGCCGCTCAGGTTCACGCTGCGGCCGGAGGTGTTGGTGATGTCGATCCACTCCTGGTTCAGGGAGCGGTTGGAGCCGTTGTCGAAGCCGGGGGAGTCGTACTGCGCACCACTGATCACCACGCCCGAGCGGTACGGGGCTGCCTGGTGGGGGCTGGTCTGGGCGGAGGCCGGCAGTGCGGCCACGCCGAGCGCGGCGCAGGCGGCTAGAGACGTGGCCGCGATGCGGGAGATCGAACGAGAAGACATCAGCAGTGCTCCCCTTGGGGTACGCGTCCCTGCCGACCAGCGTGAACAGGTCAGGAGCGGACGTTGTGCGGATCCCGGCCGGTGCCGAGGACCCATAGCTTGCCCTTCCGTCCGGCCTGAGCGGGGATGCGTCGTTTCGTGTTGCTGTATGCGGATATTTTCGTGACGGTCGCCTGTAGTGCTCAACCAACTTCACGGTCGGGGGTGCCCAGTTCGCGGGCCTGTGCATCCATCCCTTGATCAGCGCGATGGAGGCGGTCTCCGGTGGCGCCGCCCGCCGCGGTGCCATCCGGCGACCCGGCAAAAAAGCCCCCTTCGGTGCGTAACAGGAAAATGCGACCAGCAGACGAACCGGTTCCCGCCGCACGTGGACCGGAATGCGTGAGCTGGCGGGCGGGAGGTGTCCGTGCACCAGGAGGGGGTGGCGCGGGCGGGACTGACCCGGGCGGTGAGCCGGGTGGTGGCACCTGGCCGGCGGGACGGTTCCGGTCCGCACGTTCCGGTCCACGCCGTGGCACGCGCCGAGGAACCGCTCTCGCGGCGCGGGCCCGGCTGCCGGGCTGGGCCGCCACCGTCGTGTCCACGGCACGGGACGCCCTGCGGTGGCCGGCCGGACGGCGCGTGTCTGATCATGCTCAGCCGTGATCCGGACGTCGACGTCCCGGTGCTGTCCCGACCTCGGCGCCCGGAGCCCGGCGCAGACGGCCATGGCCGGCTGCGCGGAGGTGCTCGCCGGTCTGGCGTCCACCAGCTGGAGGAGTCCACGAAAAGGCGATCGTACGTTCGAATGATGTGCTTGGTTGATGTCGATGAATCGACCTCGATGGTGTATGTCGGGACAAGTGTCCATATCGACAAAGACATCCCCTTGGGGGATCGCACAAACCCCCCGCCGGTGCCTGCGGTTTTTGCCCGGGCACCCCCGCTGAGCAGGCCTTTCCGGCGCCCGCGTACCAGTCGCGCCCCCATGACCCGCGTGTTGGGATCAAAGGGTCGGCCGTGCTCCCGTGCCTGCGCGTGGAAAGGGGTGGTCTCCGTGTCCCGACCCGGAATCCTGGTGGTGGGGGCGGGTTTCGCCGGAGTCGGTTGTGTCCGCCGGCTGGAGCGCGAACTGGAGCGGGGAGAGGCGGACGTCACCCTGGTGACGCCGTATTCGTACCAGCTCTACCTTCCGCTGCTGCCCCAGGTGGCCTCCGGCGTGCTCACCCCGCAGTCGATCGCGATCTCGCTGCGGCGGAGCAGGAAGTACCGCACCCGGATCGTCCCGGGCCGGGCCATCGGCGTGGACCCCGAGGCGAAGGTGTGCGTGGTGCGGACCCTCACCGGGCGCATCCTCAACGAGTCCTACGACTACATCGTGCTCACACCCGGCAGTGTGACCCGCACCTTCGACATCCCCGGTCTCACCGAGTACGCGGTCGGGATGAAGACCCTCGCCGAGGCCGCGTACATCCGCGACCACGTCATCTCCCAGCTCGACCTCGCGGACGCCAGCGACGACCCCGACGAGCGGGCCGCACGGCTCCAGTTCGTGGTCGTGGGCGGCGGCTACGCGGGCACCGAGACGGCGGCCTGTCTGCAACGGCTCACCCACGCCGCCGTGGAGCGCTACCCCCGCCTCGATCCGGGCCTGATCCGCTGGCATCTGATCGACATCGCCCCCAAGCTCATGCCCGAACTCGGCGACCGGCTCGGGCGGCAGGCGATGAGGATCCTGCGCCGCCGGGGCGTCGACGTCTCGCTGGGGGTGTCGGTCGCGAAGGTCACGGAGGACGAGGTGACCTTCACCGACGGCCGGGTCATCCCGACGTACACGCTGATCTGGACGGCAGGCGTGGTCGGCAGCCCGCTGATCGACAGCTTCGACGCGGAGAAGATCCGGGGGCGCCTGAAGACGACCGCCGAGATGACCGTGCCCGGCCAGGACGGCATGTTCGCCCTCGGGGACGCCGCCGCCGTGCCGGACCTCGCCAAGGGCGGCGACGCGATCTGCCCGCCCACCGCCCAGCACGCCATGCGGCAGGGCAAGGTGGTCGCGCACAACGTCATCGCCTCGCTGCGCGGCGAGCCGCTCAAGCCGTACGTCCACCACGACCTCGGTCTCGTCGTCGACCTCGGCGGCAAGGACGCCGTATCCCGGCCGCTCGGCATCGAACTGCACGGCATCCTCGCCCAGATCGTCGCCCGCGGTTACCACTGGTCCGCCCTGCGCACCGGCGTCGCCAAGGTCCGCGTCCTGGTCAACTGGCTGCTCAACGCCGTCGCGGGCGACGATTTCGTCCGCACCGGCTTCCAGCGCGGGCGCCCGGCCCGGCTGCGGGACTTCGAGCACACCGACGCCTGCCTCACGCCGGATCAGGTCCGCGCCGAGGTGGGGCAGGCGGAGTCCGCCGGGAAGACCGAGGGGAAGGGGCCCGGGGCGGCCTGAGCTTCTCCGCTTCGCCGTACGGCCTTTGCCGTTCCGCCGCGTGCCGCGTTCCTCCCGCGCTACGGGGTGAGGCGAACGGCGAGGGCCGTCGTCATGCCCGGACGCCGGCCCTTGTGCCCTCCGCCAACCGGCCGTCCGGGCGGACGCGTTGCTTCCGCCGGGCGGCCAGACCCCGCCGACTCCGGAGGGCAGAGGAGGTCCCCCGGGCCTCCCGCCGCGGTGGGGCTACCGCTTGATGCCCACCCCGGTCCACAGGCTGACCTCCGCGTCCGTGTCCGTCGGCTCCGTGTCGGGGCGCCAGCGGTGGCCGACGGTGATGCCGGGGGCGAGGAGGTCGAGGCCGTCGAAGAAGCGGGCGACCTCCTCGCGGGAGCGGAACTGGACCGGGGTTCCCGCGTTGTTGTAGATGTCGGTGACCTTCTGCCAGGTCTCCGGGTCGAAATCGGGGGTGCAGTGGCTCAGGGCGAGCGCGCTGCCGGAGGGGAGTACGTCCAGCAGGCGGCTGACGATGCCGTACGGGTCCCGGTCGTCCGGGACGAAGTGCATCAGGGCGTTGAGGGACAGGGCGACCGGCCGGTCGAAGTCCAGGACCTCCGCCAGTTCGGGGGCGTCGAGCAGCGACTGCGGGTCGTTGACGTCCGCCTCGATGTAGGTCGTACGGCCCTCCGCCGTGCTGCGCATCAGCCGCTCGGCGTACTTCAGGACGAGCGGGTCGTTGTCGGCGTACGCCACCCGCGCGTCGGGGACCACGGACTGGGCCACCTGGTGCAGGTTGGGCTCGGTGGGGATGCCGGTGCCGATGTCGAGCCACTGCCGGATGCCGTGCTCCCGGGCGAGGACGCGGGTGGCGCGGTGCATGAAGGCGCGGTTCTCGCGGGCGCAGGTGAAGATGCCCGGGTAGACGGAGGCCACGTTCTCGGCGGCCTGCTTGTCGACCTCGAAGTGGTCCTTGCCGCCGAGGTAGTAGTCGTACATGCGGGCAGAGTGGGGCCTGCTGGTGTCGATGTCCCGCGCCGCGTGTGAGTTGGTCATCCTCTTCCTTTTCGGTGAGTCGCCGGGGCGTGCGTGTGCGTGGGGGGAGAAGCCGGCCGCTGGTCAGCCGCTCGTCAGGTGGTCGGCAAGGCCCCGCTTGACCCCCGCGACGAACGCGGTGATCTCCTCGGGGGTGTAGATGAGGGCGGGTCCCGCCGGATCGGTCGACTGCCGCAGCGCGACCCGGCCGTCCGCGAGCTGCTTCGTCTGCACGCACTGACCTCCGTTGGGGCCGCTCCAGGGAGACTCCCAGCCCTGCTCGCCGAGGTCCGACGCGGGCATTCCGTTGTAGAAACTGCCGTTGCTGGTGGTCATGAGTACTCCTTGCGCATGCGGTTCAGGAGTGCCCTGCTCTGCGTGTCGGAGGTCAGCAGGGACATGCGGTTGTGCGCCTCCAGATGGGCGACGACCTCGGCGCGCTGGTCGAGGTACATCGCGCCGGAGAGGATCTCGCTGTAGACGATGTCCGGAAGCTCGGGTTCCTCGAAGCGGAAGTAGGTGAAGGGGGCGCACGCGCCCACGTGGGCCCCGGCGGTGAACGGCACGATGTCGACGCTGACGTGGTCCAGTTCGGAGATCTCGATCAGCCGGTCTATCTGCTCGCGCATCACCTCGGCGCCGCCGACCACCCGGTGCAGTACGGCCTCCTCCATCACGACCCAGAGCGTGGGCGCCTCGGGCTTCTCCAGCAGGGCCTGGCGGCGCAGCCGGAGGCCGACGCGGCGCTCCAGGTCCTCGTCGCCGTCGTTGGGGAAGCCGCCGGCGAGTACGGCGCGTGCGTAGCGGTGGGTCTGCAACAGGCCCGTGACGTAGTGGGGTTCGTAGGTGCGCAGGGTTCTCGCGCCGGTCTCCAGGCTGACGTACGCGCTGAACCAGCTGGGCAGTACGTCGCGGTAGGTGTGCCACCAGCCGGGCTCGTTGGCACGGTCGGCGAAGGCGACGAACTCGGCGATCTCGGTGGCGTCGGCGCCGTACGTCTGAAGCAGCTTCTCGACGTAGAGGGGCTTGAGGGCGACGTCCGCCTTCTCCAGGCGGCGGATGGTCAGGGGCGTGACCCTGAGCGCCCGCGCGGCGTCCTCCAGGGACACGCCCGCCTCCTGGCGCCGCTCCTGGAGCTGCCGTCCCAGGATCATGCGCAGGACGGTGGGCGCGCTGACGCCGCCCGCGTTCGCACGCCCTTCACTCACGTCCAGCCTCCTGACGCTCTGTCACCGACACGAGTGTGACAGGCACTTGATGAAGCAACCAGAGGGATACCCGGCTTTTTGAAATTATCAGGGAGCCGGTTGCAGGGTGAACTCCGATGCGAGCATAGTTATTTGAGTGAATCGCAGTCTCGATCACGGTCAACGTCGCGTCCCCTGAGGCAAGTTGATCAACTTGCCCGCTCCGACCGAGTCCGTCCGACGGAAGGCAACCACCGTGTCCCCCCACACGACTTCCTCCCCCGACCTGTTGGACGTCGCCGACCCGGACCAGGCGCACTGGATCGAATTACCCTCGCACCGCTCCAGCGTCCGGGTCGCCCGTCGCTGTGTGCGCACGCGGATCGACGGCTGGGGGCTGTCCGGCGAACTGTGCGCGGACGCCGTGCTGCTCGTCTCCGAACTGACCACCAACGCGGTGCGGCACACGCCGAGCGTGCGCATCCTGTGCGGTCTGGGCATGGTCTCCGCGGGCTGTCTCCGCGTCGAGGTGCACGACCACGACTACTCCGGCCAGGGCCTCGCCCGCTGCGCGCCGGAACCCGACGACGAGAGCGGACGGGGACTGCTGCTGGTCGGCGAACTGGCCGACGCCTGGGGGGTGGACCGCTCACGGCTGACCGGGGGGAACGCGGTGTGGGCGACGCTGCGGGCCTGACGGGGGACGGCCCGCTCGTACGACGGGATCCGCGCCCTCAGCCGGTCCTCGCCGACTCGTCGAAGAAGTCGATGATCCGGGGCAGGGCCTGCCGTACCGACCCGTTGTGGTCGTAGTCGCCGACGTCGGTCAGCCGGGGTGCGGCGCCGTTCCTCGTCAACTGTCCCGCGCAGTAGGCCGCGTGACGGAAGTCGACGTCCTTGTCGCCCCGGCCGTGGAAGATCTCCACCGGTACGCCCGGGTGCCAGTCGCAGGTGTGGTCCAGCGGGCGCAGCCTGTCCGCGAGGACGCCGTCGGGCTTGCGGATCTTGTTCAGGAAGTCCTCGGTGAACAGGTTCTTCGAGGCCGCCGGGAGTGCGGCGGCGATCTGCGCGGAGGTGTGCCGGCCGTCGAAGAGGCCTTCCACCGTGCGGTCGTAGGGGGAGCGGAAGGCGTCGGCCGGTGATGCGTAGAGGCCGTACATCCGGTTCCAGGCGGTGGCGAAGTAGGCGAGGTAGAGCCCGGATTTCGCGATCTTGTCGTCGGCCGCGGCGGCCTCGAAGGCCGAGAGGTCGAAGGGGCCGCCGACCGGGGCGAGCGCGCCCGGCCGGAAGTAGGGGCCGGCCTCCTGCCGCCGCAGCGCCCGGCCCGTCAGCATGGTCGCGGGGCCGCCCTGCGAGAACCCGCTGACCTGGACCTCCCGCTTCAGCTCCCGGCCGTCGCGGCGGGCGACGGTCCGTGCCGCGCGCAGGCCGTCCACCGAGGCCGCGACCGTGGCGCGCGGGTCACCGTAGGGGTGGAAGCCCTCGCCGGAGCCGAGGCCCACGTAGTCGGGCGCCGAAACGGCCCGCCCGGTCGAGGCGAACAGCAGCGCGGCCAGCCGGTCGTTCGACTGCGGATTCACCGAGGCGACGTCATCGCGGTGGACGGTGGTGCCGTGCAGCCAGGAGACGGTGGACAGGTGGCGCGCGCCGTTCCTGGGCAGGACGACGAGCTGGCTCGCGGTCGTGGGCGCGCCCGCGCTGTCCGTGGTGCGGTAGGCGACCCGGTAGGCGGTCACGCCGTAGCGGACCCGGGACGAGTCGATCTTCCCCTGGAGTTCCCCGGCCACTTCCTCCGCCGTCAGGGCCGCCACCCGCTCGACGGAGACGACGGTCCCGCCACGCGCCTGGCCGCCGGGAGCGCCGGCCGCCGACGCCGGGACCGGAACGGCCAGAGGGGAGACACAGCCGAGGACCAGAGCCCCGGCCACGATCCGGGTTTTCGTCTGCCGTGAAGTCATGGACGGATCGTGCCCGTCGGCCGTACCGCCCGGACATGGAGCAACCCTCCGCATCACGCGGGGAAAACCCCCCGCGGTGCGTGGGGGCTTCCCGAAAAGCGCTGTTCCGGGGCGGAGCCAGGCCCTACGTTGCTGCCGGTGACCAGCGACCCCTGTGAGCCGGCGGAGTCCTCCTCCGCCCCCGGGCTCTTCTCCCGGACGTATCTGGCCGTCACGGCGAGTTTCGCCGCCGTCATGTTCCTGACCGGGTTCGCGGCGCTGGCGGTGATGCCGTTGCTGCCGGTGGCCGCCCGGGACCTCGACGGAGTCGGTCTCTACCCGCTGGTGGCCGGGGCGTTCGTGGCGGCGAGTCTGCTCGGCGGGGTGCTGGGCGGGGCGTGGGCGGACCGGGGCGGGGCCCGGCGGCCGCTGACCGCCGGGGTGATCCTGTCCGTCGCGACGCTCCTCGTCTCCGCGACCAGCACCACCATCTGGCAGCTGGCCCTGGGACGCTTCACCGACGGGATCGCGGCGGGCCTGGTGGCCGTGTCCGTCAACGCGGCCGTCGGGCAGTCCTACCCCGATCATCTGCGCGCCCGCGTCCTGTCCCTCATGAGCGCCTGCTGGATCGTGCCGTCACTGGCCGGCCCGCCGCTCGCCGGATTCGTCGCCACACGGTGGTCGTGGCACGCGGTGTTCTTCGGCCTCGCCGGGCTCACCCTGATCCCCGCGGTGGCCGCGGTGCTGCTCCTTCGCGGACGGCCGGGCACGGCGCCTGAACCCGTGCGTTCCGGGGCGTCCGTACGGCGGCCCGCGCTGCCCGCCGCGCTGGCGGTGAGCGTGGCCGCGGCGCTCACCCAGTACGGCGTCACCGCCTGGGACGTACGGCACGTGGTGTGCGCGTCGGCCGGGGTGGCGTTGCTCGTGGCGTTCGCCCCGCGCCTGCTGCCGCCGCGCACCTGGCGGGCCGGTGCCGGACTGCCCGCCACCGTGCTCCTGCGCGCGCTCACCTCCGGCGCGTACTTCACCCTGGAAGCCTTCGTCCCCCTGATGCTCAGTACGGCGCGCCGGGTGCCGGGCACGGTGACGGGGCTCGCGTTCACCGGGGCGGCGCTCGCCTGGGCCGGGGCGTCCTGGGTGCAGGGGCGCCTGCATCACCGGGTGCCGAGGCACCGGCTCGTCGCGGTCGGGGCCGCGATCATGGCGGTGGCGGTCGTCGTGGCGGCCCTGTGCACCGTCCCGGCGGTGCCCTCGGCCGTGGCGGTGTCCTCGATGGTGGTGGCCGCCGTCGGCATGGGGCTCGCGACACCGTCCCTCACCCTGCTGTCCCTCGCGCACACTCCGGCCGGCCGGCAAGGGTACGCGAGCGGCGCGCTGCAGACCGCGCAGAACCTCGGACAGACCCTGGTCCTGATGGTGACATCGGCTGTGTTCACGGCACTCTCGGCGGCGTCGACCGGTCAACTCCCCGCGTTCACCGGTGCGTTCACGCTCCTGATGCTTCCGGTCGCGGGAGCCGGGTGTCTGGCGGGGCGGACGCGGATCACGGCCGCGGGCCGGCAACGCGCCTCGGGGCAGCCCGTCGCCGAGGCGGACAGGGGGATGTGAGGGCTCGGGGGCAACAGCGCGGGTCACGACCGATGGCCGTCGCCCGAGGGCCGCCACTACGGTGGCCCGATGCCATCGACGCCGTACCGCTGCGCGCTCCTCGTCATCGACATGCAGGACGAGTCGTTGCCCCTCATGCACCGCCCCGACCGGACCGTCCGCACCCTCGCGGATCTGAGCTCCCGGGCGCGTGCCGAGGGCGTTCCCGTCATCACCGTGCGACAGCGGGGCTGCGGCGACACCGTGCCCGAACTGGCGCCACGTGAAGGTGAATCGGTGGTCACGAAGACCACTGCGGACGCCTTCCTGAACACCGGCCTCGACGCGACGCTGGTCCGGCTCGGCGTGACCGAGCTGCTGGTCACCGGTTTCGCCACGGAGAACTGCGTGGAGACGACCGCCCGCCAGGCCCTCAGCCGCGGCTACGACCTGGTCCTGGTGGCGGACGGACACACCACGTCCGTCCGCCCGCAGCCGACGGACTTCGTCCCGCCCGACCAGTCGATCGCCCATCACAACGAGATCTACCGGCACATCGACTTTCCCGACCGCAGCGTGCGCGTGCTGCCCGCCGCAGAGGTCGACTTCATGGCGCCCCAGCCCTCGTAAGGGCGTGTTCCTGGCGGACGGTTGCCGTCCGGGCCGTCGCAGTCGGGCGGCCGCAGGGTCGTTCGGGCGTCGGTCAGGCATATGCAGAACGACCGTGCGGCCGACACCGACCGCAACCTCTCCCCAGGGCCTTGCCGTTACGTGAGGTATGAGGGACGGCGCGCACGGGCAGGGAAGCGACCGCCGAGCACCCGGTGAGGTGTACTGGTTCCGGCTCGACTGTCGCGACGACGACTGCCCGTGGTGCCGTGTGCTCCTGCTCCCGGAGCACGCGGGCGACGACGAACCGCCGTCGCCCGCCCCTCGCCACGACTGCCGACGGTGCCGCCTGTCGCGCGCGGTGGACCTGGTACGGCTCGTGATGGTGCCCTTCGCGTCCCTGGTCACCGTCGCCGCCGCCCTCACCACCACCCTCAGGATCCGATGATCCCCGCGACCCGTCCGAGGTCCGCGACCCGTCCGGGCCGGGCAGTGCCTTGTCCGCCGTCGCGCCGAGCGCGACCGCTCATCGCGGCACCGCCCCGCTCACAGCGGCTCCTCCTCCGCCGGCCACCCCTCCCGCTCCCGCGCCCGGCGCCGTACGACGACCACGAGGTCCACGAGTCCGAGCAGCGCGAAGACGGCGCAGATGGCGGCCAGCACGCTCAGTTCCATCGCGGTGGGGTTGCTGACCGGCGTGGATCTGCTCGCCCACACGCTGAAGACGACCGTGCCGAACAGGAAGGCCAGGACGCCGATCGCGCTGAGCACCAGCCGCAGTTTCAGCGCGCTGCGTGCCCTGACCGGCTCGGTGCCGGTGCGTTCCCAGCGGCGGCCGACCAGGCCGGAACGCGAGCGCGGAACGCCCGCCGGGTTCGCCGGGGATTGCCGTCGCCGCATGAGAGCCTCCCGCTGTCGCCGAGGGACGGAGCCCGCCGCCGGTCCGCGGACGACGGCCCGTGAACGGTCTGCCGGGTTCCGCCGCGCCCCGCGTACCCGGACGCGCCCGGCACAATCACGCCCTCCGCCGCCGACGGACGCGCAGGTGTGTCCGAGGGTGCCGGGGGCAGTCGCAGGGGGAGCGGGGAAACCCCGCCGAACGAGGAACCCCGCCACCGGACCGCACTCGTCGGCGGACTCGGCCGACGGACTCATGGGGAGGTCCCATGTCCACCACTGAAACGCTGATCGCCATCATCGTCCCCATCGTGGTCATCCTGGCGCTGATCACCTTGGCTGTCTTCTTCGTGGTACGGCGCCGCAGGCTGCGCGAGCGCTTCGGACCCGAGTACGACAGGGCCGTACGCTCCGGGGACGGCAGGCTGTCGGCCGAGCGCGAGCTGCACTCCCGGGAGAAGCGGCACCGCGATCTCGACATCCGCGAGCTGCCCCCGGGCGCCCGTGAGCGGTACGCCGAGGACTGGGACAAGGCCCAGCAGGAGTTCGTGGACCACCCCGACCGCAGCGTCACGGACGCCGACCGGCTGGTCACCCAGCTGATGCGGGACCGCGGCTATCCGACGGAAGGCTTCGAGCAGCGGCTCAAGGACCTCTCCGTGGAGCACGCGAACACCCTGGAGCAGTACCGCGCCGCCCACGACATCAGCCGGCGCAACGAGAACGGCGAGGCGACCACCGAGGAACTGCGCGGCGCCATGGTGCACTACCGCGCCCTGTTCCAGGAACTCCTCGGCGGCACGGGCGGCGCACACCGGCGCGGGGGCTCGCCGCACGCGGCCTGACCGTACGCCCCAGCACGCGGCCCGACCGTACGGCCCCAGGACAAGGAAGGGAACTCGCCATGTCGCACGACACCCACACCGACGCCACCGACGGCGGACTGACCACCGAGGATCTGGCGCATCCCGAGCGGCGCGCCGCGCCCGAGTCGCCGCCCGCCTATCCCGGCGAGGGCACCGCCACGCCGGAGGAGCGGGCCGGGGGCCGGACGGCCGGCGGCGCCGACGAGCGGGCGCCCGGCGGGCAGGGCGCGCGGCCGCCCGAGCCGGACGCCGAGCCGCTGATCGAGCCCGAGCAGGCGGAGGACTACCGCGAGCGCTGGACGCGTATCCAGGGCACCTTCGTGGACGACCCGAAGGACGCGGTCCACTCGGCCGACGCGCTGGTGGCCGAGGTCATCCAGTCCCTGGCCGAGACCTTCGCCGACCACAAGAAGGAGCTGGAGGACCGGTGGAGCCGGGGCCAGGAGGTCGAGACGGAGGGGCTGCGGGTGGCGCTCCAGCAGTACCGCACCTTCTTCAACAAGCTGCTCCACGCCTGACGGCCCGTCGCGCGTCGCCGGCGCGGACCCACCCCGGCCTGCTGATCGCCCTCCGCCTCACACCGGCAGGCGGAGGGCGATCAGCGCGACGTCGTCGCTGCCGTGCGGAAGCATCCCCGCCATCAGCTCGTCGCACATCACGTCCAGGCTCTGGCCGACCAGGGCCGCCGCGTGCTGGCGCAGCCGGGTGAGGCTGTGGTCGAGGGGCTCGCCGCGCCGCTCCACCAGACCGTCGGTGTAGAGCAGCAGGGTGCCGCCGGGCGGCAGGATGCTCGTGGCGCTCGTCCGGTGGGCCCGGGGATCCACCCCCAGCACCATCCCATGGGCGTCCTCCAGATACCGGGTGTCGCCGTCGGCGGTCACCACCAGCGGCGGCAGATGCCCGGCCCGGGCCCAGTCCAGGGCGTACTGGCCGTCGTCGCCGGGCCCCTTGAGCAGGGCGTACACACAGGTCGCCGTCTGGTGGGGGTTCAGCGCGGCGATGGCGAGGTCCAGGCGGCGCAGGATGTGTCCGGGCGGCTCCTGGCGGTCGCAGGCGATACCCCGGAGCATGTTGCGGATCTGGCTCATCGTCACCGCGGCCTGGAGGTCATGGCCCGTCACGTCCCCGATGATCAGCGCGGTGTCGCCGCCCGGCAGGACGAAACTGTCGTACCAGTCCCCGCCGATCTGCGCGGTGGAGGTGGCGGGGGAGTAGCGCGCGGCGATCCCGAGGCCGTCCACCACCGGCAGCGCGGGCAGCAGCGAGCGTTGCAGCCTTTCGGCGATGTGCTGCACCTCGGAGTACAGGCGGGCGTTGTCGACGTACAGCGCGGCGCGGTGCGCCAGCCCCTCGACGAGGTCCAGGTCGCCGGACCCCAGCGGCGGGCGCCCGGGGCCGCGGCCCAGGGCCAGCGCGCCGAGGATACGGCGCCGGGCGCGCAGCGGCGCCACCACGCCGGACGCGCCGCCCATGCGCCGGAACAGGTCGGAGTTGACCGAGTGCAGCGGGTCGCCCGGGGCGTTGTCCGGCGTGAACTCCTCGGGGGACAGCAGCAGTGCGCCCGCGCCGCGCAGGACACGCGCCCACGGTCCGCCGGAGTCCTCGCGCACGGGAGGCAGCACGCCCGTGAGGCCCGTGAACGCGGTGTCCGGGTCGTGATGGGTGACGCACACCCGCTCCAGCCGGCCGGCCTCGTCCATGAGGTCGGCGACGCACCAGTCGGCCAGCGCGGGGACGAGGACCCGGCACACCCGGCGCAGTCCCTCGACCGCGTCCAGGGTGCTCGCCAGGACGGCGCCGGTCTGGTTCAGCAGGGTGAGGCGGTCGAGCGCCTCCTGCAGTGCCGCGTCCACCTCGAAGCTGTCCATGGCATCCCCCTACCCGGTTCGGGCGGGTTCGCCCGGCCCGGACCGGGAGGAAACGCCCCATCGGGGGCCCGGTTTCACACGGGGGCCGTCACTGGACGCTCCGGCGGTGCGGGTGGGACGGGTCCACCGGGCAGACGAAGACGTTGAGTTCGCCCGAGCGTCCGACGACGACCTCGGTCGGCCGGGCGTACACGTGCGTGGGCAGCCCGTGGTCCTCCAGCGGACGCCAGCTGCCGCTGCCGCCGTCCCACTCCGTGCTGTCCACGGTCAGGAGCAGCCGCATCGGCGTGTCGCAGGCCGGGCAGTCCATCTCGGCCGGGTCGGTGGTGTGCCAGGAGGCGGGACCGCCGACGCGCCAGCCGGGCGGGATGGAGAGGTCGTACTGATAACCCGCGGGCGCCTCCTCGGCTTCCTCGGCCGCTTCCTCCCGGGCCTCCTCCCACGCGTCGATCCGGGCGCACAGCTCCTCGGGCAGCAGACCGGCGAACGGATAGGTGGTCACCCGCTCCGGGTGCAGCACGCACGGCTCGGGCACGTACCCCTCGAAGCCGACGACGTACGGCTGCGGCGGCGCCGTCAGTACGTCGGTCACCTCGTCCGACCGGCGCCACCGCAGGTCGAGCAGCATGCCGTGACCGGTGGGGCCGTGCGCGTCGAAGGGGCACCAGAACACCTGGAGCAGATCGCAGCCGTCCGGGCCGTCCGGGAGGTCGGGTATGTCCCGGCGGTAGAGCTGGGCGAGGGCGATCAGGGGGAGCGGGGCGGTCGCGGCCTCGTCCGGCGCGCGGTGGCGCTGCCGGGCCTCGTCCACGATCCGTCGGTCCTCGTCCGTGGGCCCGTGCTCCGGGTCACCGCGCCACGCGGCGTGCAGCGTCGCGCGCTCCCGGTGGATGTCCGCCGGGCGCCTGCCGCGCGCGTGCGGGTGCGGCTCGGTGCACACCGGCCAGGGTTCACCGGCCGGCCAGAGCAGCGGGCCGCCGACGGAGCTGTCCTCGACGGCCGGTGCGCCCGGGCGCGGGTGGAGCCGGGTCGTGGTGCCCCGATGGGCCGCCAGCTCGGGAAAGAGCGCCTCTACGTCCAACGGGCGCGGGGGCGTGGTTCGTCTCATGCCGCGACCCTAGGGCGTACCACCGACAGCCCGTGCCTGCGCCTCCATCACCTCGTCCCCGTGCTCGAAGGCCCAGGCGCCGATGGTGTCGAGGGGGGCCAGGAGGGTGCGGCCCAGGGGTGTGAGCCGGTACTCGACGCGGGGTGGTGCCTCGGCGTACGCGTGCCGTTCCACCAGGCCGTTGAACCGCAGCCGACGCAGTGTCTCGGTGAGGACCTTGGGGCTGATCCCGCCGATGCGGGCGCGCAGTTCGCGGGGGCGTAGGGGGCCGTCGCGCAGAGCCCGGAGCACCACCGCGTTCCAGGTGTTCGACAGCAGGTCGAAGGCGAGGCGGGCGCGGCAGTCCGCGAGGAAGGGCTCGGTCGTCACGTACCGAATGGTGCCCGACGGTCCCTCTAACGTGGCACTCAAATCGCTTACGGGAAGGGGTAGTTCGATGCGGATCGGGGTGCTGGGCACGGGGAACATGGCGGACGCGCTCGCCGCGCACTGGGTGCGGGCGGGCCATGAGGTGACCGTCGGGGGACGGGACGCGGACCGCGCGCGGCGGCTCGCGGAGCGGCTCGGGGACGGCGTACGGCACGGGGATCTCGCCGGGGCGGCCCTGGCGGGGGAGGTGGTCCTCGCCGCGCTGCCCTACGGCGCGGGGGAGGAGGTCGCGCGGGAGCTGCGTACCGTCCTCGACGGCAGGGTGCTGCTCGACTGCGCCAACCCGGTCGGGGCGCCCGGCTTCCGGCTGCTGACCGGCGACGGCCCGTCGGCCGCGCGGCGGCTGGCGCTCGCGGCGCCGGGTGCCCGGGTCGTCAAGGCGTTCAACCTCTGTCACGAGGACGTGTGGCGCATGACCCCGCCCGTCTTCGACGGCCGCCCGCTCGCCGTGCCGGTCTGCGGCGACGACCCGGCCGCGCTCGCCGCCGTCCACACCCTCGTACGGGACGCCGGCTGCACACCGCTGGCCGCCGGAGGGCTCGACCGGGCGGGGCTGCTGGAGGCGACGGCCGCGCTGTTCATCGGGCTGTGGGTGGGGGAGGGGGCGGACGCCCAGGCGATCGCGCCACCGCTGGCGTACGCGGCGGGGGCGAGAGCAGGGGCAGGGGCGGCGGGGGCGTCCCGGACCGTGAACGCTCCGTGAAACCCGACCCGTCCCATGACGTATGCGCGCCGCCCGTGCCGTACATTCCGGCCATGGCCAATTTCCCCACCCCGGTCGTTCTCGGCACCGAGCAGGTCCGCGCGCGGCTGGACGAGTTCATCGTGATCGACGTGCGCACGGCGGGCGAGTACGCCTCGGGGCATCTGCCCGGGGCCCTCAACGTCCCGCTGGACCAGGTGCGGCGGGCGCTGCCCGAGATCGAGCAGGCCGCGCGGCACGGGGAGGTGCTCGTGGTGTGCGCGTCGGGGGCGCGGGCGGAGAGCGCGAGCCGGCTGCTGGCCGAGCAGGGGATCGTGACCGCCACCCTGGACGGCGGCACCGGGGCCTGGGCCGCGCAGGGGTACGAGCTGACCGCACCGCCCGCCGCCGAGGCCAGGGCGGTGTGGGGGATGGAACGGCAGGTCCGCTTCACGGCGGGCGCGCTGGTGCTGCTCGGACTGGTGCTCGGGTGGCTCGTGCACCCGGCCTTCCAGCTGCTGTCGGCCGCGATCGCGGGCGGGCTCGTCTTCTCCGCGCTCAGCAACACGTGCGGCATGGCCGTCGTCCTGGGCAAGCTGCCGTACAACCGCCCCCGCACCGCCGACCTCGACACGGCCCTGGCCGCGCTGCGCGCCCGGGCGTGAGCCGAGCGGCCCGGGTGTGAGCCGAGCGGCCCGGGCGTGAGCCGCGCGTCCCGGGCGCTCAGGTGACCGGGAGCGGCACCCGCCAGTCCAGTACGGTCCCGCCGCCCTCCGGAGTCGACGTCTCCAGCCGTCCGCCCGACTGCTCCGCCCGCTCGGCCATGTTGCGCAGCCCGCTGCGGCGGCCGTCGGGCGGGATGCCGACGCCGTTGTCCGCGACCCGCAGCCGCACCTCGCGGCCGTCGGTCGTGAGCAGCACGTCGGCGCGGTGGGCGCGGGCGTGCCGGGCGATGTTGGTGAGGGCCTCGGAGAGGACGGCCACCACATGGTCGGCGATCACCGGCGGCACCTCGGTGTCGATCAGCCCCTCCATGCGCACCCCGGGGGCGAAGCCGAGGACGGGGGCCGCCTCGCCGGCCACCCGCACGACCCGGGAGCGCAGCCCGCTGCCGGCCGCGCCGTCGCGGGTGCGCAGGCCGAAGATGGTCGAGCGGATGATCTTGATGGTTTCGTCCAGGTCGTCCACCGCCCGCAGCACCCGCTCGCCGGCCTTCGGGTGCTCGATGAAGCGGCCCGCGCTCTGCAGCGTCATCCCGGTGGCGAACAGCCGCTGGATGGCCAGGTCGTGCAGGTCGCGCGCGATCCGGTCGCGCTCCTCCAGCACCGCGAGCTGCTGGGCGTCCTGCCGGCGCTCGGCCAGCTCCATCGCGAGCGCGGCCTGCCCGGCGAAGCCCTGGAGCAGCTCGGTCTCCTTGCCGGTGAACGGCGACGCCCCGGCCTCACGCGCCAGCAGCACCACACCGCGCACCCCTCCCTCGCCGGTGCCGATCGGCACGGCCACGGCGGGACCGAGCCCCTTGAAACGCGTCGGATCGGCGTCTATCCGGTCGTCCCGCGTGATGTCGTCGCTGGTCACCGGCTCGGCCGAGGAGTACGCGAGCCCCATCAGCCCCTCGTCGAGCGGCTGGACGAGCCCCCGGTGCGCCTCCGCGCCCGCGCCCACGGCGATCTCCACGGTGAGCGAGACGGTGTCCTGCACCGGCATGGCGACGGCGGCCAGCGCGGAGCCGGTGATGTCCCGGGCGCGCTCCGCGATCAGGTCCAGGGCCTCGGCGCGCTCGCTGCCGAGCATCAGCCGGTGGGTGATCTCCGCGTTCGCCAGCAGCCAGCGCTCGCGCAGCCGGGAGTCCTCGTACAGCCGGGCGTTGTCGATGGCCACCCCGGCCGCCACGGCCAGCGTGGACAGGACCGACTCGTCCTCCTCGTCGAACTCCGCCCCGCCGCGCTTCTCGGTGAGATACAGATTGCCGAAGACCTGCTCGCGGACCCTGATCGGCACCCCGAGGAAGCTGCGCATCGGCGGGTGGTTGGGCGGGAAGCCGTACGACGCCGGGTGCTCGGAGATCTTCGACAGGCGCAGCGGCTCCGGGTGCCGGATCAGCTCGCCGAGGATGCCGTGGCCCTGCGGATAGGGGCCGATCTCGGTGATTTTCTCGTCGGAGACGCCGACGGTGTGGAAGGCGGAGAGGGTGCGGCCGTCGGGGCCGATGACCCCGAGCGCCGCGTACTCGGCGTCGACCAGCACCGCCGCCGCCTCCACGATGGAGTGCAGCGCCTGCTCCAGGTCCAGTTCGCGCCCGACGCTGAGCACCGCCTCCAGCAGGCTGTGCACGCGGTCGCGGGTGCCCCTGGCCGCGTCGATACGGGCCTGCAGCTCCTCCAGCAGCTCGTCGAGCTTCAGTTGCGGCAGCAGCACGCGGGGCTCCTTGGAGCTTGCCACCACGTTCCTCCACGTCCCTCGGCGCGCGAACCCGGCACCGTCCAGGTCGTCGTCTCCACCGTATCGGTCCCCGGCGGGCCCCGGTACGCGGAACCGGCCACCCGGCCGCGCCGCGCGGTCGCACGCGTGCGACAGGACACCCGGCCTCCGCCAGGTGGGGGAGGGGAGGATCGTCCGGCCCGTCAACCTAGGGCCGAACGGCACTGGAAGGGCGGCGGGCGGTGGACCACAGTGGACCCAGGAGCGGCACCGATCCCCCGTGGTGCCGCTCCGCCCACGAGGCGCCGCCCCACTTTCGCCGGGCGCCGACGGCCGACCGGAGAGCCGTGCCCATGAAGAAGCAACCCGTGCCGTGCGACCAGCGCCCGGCGCGCCACCGTGTGGACCTCGACCGGGCCGAGGCACTGCGTCTGCTGGGCACCGTGTCCCTCGGCAGAATCGTTTTTACGCAGGACGCGCTGCCCACCGTCCGCCCGGTCAACCACGTCCTGGACGGCGGCGACATCGTCATCCGCACGCACGAGGGCGCCGCGCTGACCTCGCAGGCGCTGCGGGACGGCGGGGGCGGGGTCGTCGTCGCCTACGAGGCCGACGCCATCGACCCGGAGACCCACCTCGGCTGGAGCGTGGTGGTCACCGGGTACGCGCATCTGGTCACCGACCCGGCCGAACTCGCCCGCATCCGGGCGCTGTTGGTGCCGTGGGCGCCGCAGCTCGGGAGGGACTACGCGGTGCGGATCCGGCCGGGGCTGGTGACGGGGGTGCTGCTGGACGACCTGGGCGGGCTCGGCGACCTGGACGGCTAGGAGGGCGCGGGACGCTCACGGGGCACGGGGCACTCACGCCGTTCGGGCCGTTCACGCCGTGATGCGCCGGCCCGTCACCGCGTCCGGGTCGAGCCGTACCCACACGTCCCGGGTGCCGCCCGCCCAGGGACCCGAGTACGCGCGCTCGGCCAGCTCGTCCCGTTCGCCGGGGTCGGTCACGATGTGGGCGTCGCCCCGGACCAGCACGCTCCAGCCCCGGCTGAAGGCGTCGTCGATCCGGTCCACCTCGAAGGCCACCCGCTCGCCGTCCGCGAGGGCGGGCGTGGCGTTGGCGGCGGTCCGGAAGACGATCGCGTTGTCCACCACGGTGTAGTTCACGGGCACGACCACCGGGCCGTCCTCCGGTACGACCGCGAGGCGGCCCACCCCGTGGTCGCCGAGCAGCGCCCGGCACTCCTCGGTGCCGATCGACTCGAACCGCGCGCCGCGCGCCGCCTGCCCCGGCCCCGGCGGCTGGTCGACGGTGCCGCCGGTCAGTTCGGGCACCGTCGTCTCCAGCGCGTCGGCCAGCCTGAGCAGCACCTCGGCACCCGGCGCGGCCTCGGGATGGCCCTCCAGATAGCGGAGATAGCCGGGCACCATGCCCGCGCGCTCCGCCGCCTCCTCCCGCGTCAGCCCGAGCTGCGCGCGCCGGGCCGCGAGGCGGCGGCCCAGATCGCCGCGGGGTGTCCCGGACACGGCCGCCGTGTCCGGGGGTGTGGTCGTCCGTCCGGTCGGCTCGGTCACGTCCGTCACCTCTGCTCTCGCCTGGTCGTGCGCTCTCGCCTGGTCGTGTGTGCGGTGGCCGTTCCGGGGCCTTCTCGGGTCCGGCTCAGACCGTCGGGTCCGCGGGGACCACCTCGTACCGCTCCGCGCCGAGTACCACCTTCAGCGCGGCCGTCTCGGCGGCGTGCGCGAAGACGTCGTACGCCTCCTCCATGTCGTCCAGCGGGAAGGTGTGGGTGACCAGCTCGCCGGTCGGCAGACCGCCGGCCGCCGTCATCCGCAGCAGGGTCGGGGTGGAGTACGTGTCCACCAGCCCGGTCGTGATCGTCACGTCCCTGCTCCACAGGTCCTCCAGGTGCAGGGTGGCGGGGGCGCCGTGGACGCCGATGTTGGCGACCCGGCCGCCGGGGCGCACCAGCCGGGTGCACAGCTCGAAGGTCTCCGGCACGCCGACCGCCTCCAGGGCCACGTCCGCGCCGAGGCCGCCGGTGAGGTCGGCCACGAGCTGCGCGGGGTCCTCGTCGGCCAGCACGACCGCGTCCGCGCCGAGCCGCCGGGCCGCGTCCAGGCGGGACCGGGCCAGGTCCACCACGATGATCCGCTCGGGGCTGAACAGCTTCGCGGTGATGACCGCCGCGAGCCCGATGGGCCCGGCGCCGACGATCACCACGGTGTCGCCGGGACGGACCTGCCCGTTGAGGACGCCGACCTCGTAGGAGGTGGGGAAGATGTCCGCGAGCAGGACGGCGTCCTCACCGCGCACGGTGGCGGGCAGCGGGTGGACGGACAGGTCGGCGTACGGGACGCGGACGTACTCGGCCTGTGTGCCGTCGATCAGATGGCCGAGCACCCAGCCGCCCCCGCCCTGGCACTGGCCGTACCGGCTCTCGCGGCAGAACCGGCAGCGGCCGCAGGAGCTGATGCAGGACATCAGCACACGGTCGCCGGGCCGTACGGCGCGCACGTCGCCGCCGATGTCGACGACCTCCCCGACGGCCTCGTGCCCCAGCACCGTCCCGGGCCGCACCTCGGGCACGTCGCCCTTGAGGATGTGCAGGTCGGTGCCGCAGATGGTGACCACACCGACCTTCACGACGGCGTCGGTCGGCTCCTTGACCGCCGGGTCCGGCACGTCCTGCCAGGACGCCTGGCCCGGTCCCTCGAAGACATAGCCCTTCATACCGCTCGCTCCTCACCGTCGTCACCGGTGCGCGGGCGCGGAACACGGCCCCGCCCTTCCACCTTCGCGCGAGACGGGCCGACGCGCTTGGGCCGGGTGGCCCAGGGGGGTGGCCGGGTGGGGGTGAGCCGGGTACGGCGCGGGTGTCGTACGGGGGTACGGGTGCCGTACGGCGGTGCGGGGACCGGGGGAGGCGCCTGCCCGGGAGCCGCCTGCCGCCTGTTGCGGGGCCGGGGCGAGGACGGGGGCGGGCGCGGAGGCGCGCGGCGCTCGTGATCGGTCGCGCGCCGTGCCGGGTGGGTGGGCAGGTGGGGCCGAACAGCCCTTCCGGACCGGTGGGGGTTTCCGGTTCGCTCGTCGTATGTCCGAGAACCACACGATGCGTGACGAGACCCGGTCCGGCGGACCGCAGCCGGCCGACGCGGCGACGGTCGTGGCCCTGCGCGGCGAGATCGACCTGCTCACGGCGCCGGACCTGGCGGCACGGCTCGACACCCTCACCGCGCGTGAACACCCGGACCTGGTGCTGGACCTGCGGCCCGTGGAGTTCATCGACTGCACCGGTCTCGGCGTGCTGTGCCGGACCCGCAACCGGACCCGGGCCCGCCGGGGCAGGCTGCGGCTGGTCGCCGACAGCGCGGAGTTCCTGCGGCTGCTGCGCACCACCGGCCTCGGCGGCGCCTTCGAGGTCCAGCCGGGACTGCCCGCGCCCGCCGTGGAGGCGCTCGTCACCGGAGGCACCCCGCGCGAGGGGGCCGTCGGATGAGCGCCGGACGACGGCTGCGGCACTGGCTGTGCCGGTGGCGGGGCCGCGGTTACCGCCTGCTGCGGCGGGCCGACCTCGACTGAACACCTCCCGCGACCCGACAGGGGCGAAGAAGGGGGCCGGATGATCCGGCCCCCTTCTCACGTCGTGCTCAGCTGTCCCAGCTCCACTCCGCGACCTCCGGCAGATCCGTGCCGTGCACGCGGATCCAGTCGTGGTGGCGGGCGCGGGCGTCCACCATCTCCTGGCGCACGCCGGCCGCGCGCACGGCGAGCCCCGGCACCCGGTCGATGACGTCCATGACGAGCCGATAGCGGTCCAGGTCGTTGCGGACCACCATGTCGAACGGCGTGGTCGTGGTCCCGGACTCCTTGTAACCCCGCACATGGAGGTTGGCGTGCCCGGCCCTGCGGTAGGCGAGGCGGTGCACCAGCCAGGGGTACCCGTGGTAGGCGAAGATCACCGGCTTGTCGGTGGTGAAGAGCCCGTCGTAGGTGAAGTCGCTCATCCCGTGCGGGTGTTCCTCGTGCGGCAGCAGCCGGGTCATGTCGACCACGTTCACCACGCGCACCGCCAGCTCCGGCAGATGCCGGCGCAGCAACTGGGCGGCGGCCAGCACCTCTTGGGTCGGTACGTCACCGGCGCAGGCGAGGACGACGTCGGGTTCGCCGCCGTTCTCGGTCCCGGCCCACTCCCAGATCCCGGCCCCGCGAGCGCAGTGCACCCGGGCCTCCTCCAGCGACAGCCAGTCGAAGCAGGGCTGCTTGCCGGCGACGACGACGTTCACGTAGTCCCGGCTGCGCAGCACGTGATCGGCCACGCACAGCAGGGTGTTGGCGTCCGGCGGCAGATAGACGCGGACGACCTCCGGGCTCTTGTTGAGCACATGGTCCACGAAGCCGGGGTCCTGGTGGGAGAAGCCGTTGTGGTCCTGCCGCCACACATGCGAGGTCAGCAGGTAGTTGAGGGAGGGGATCGGCGCCCGCCAGGGCAACTCCCGGGAGATCCTGAGCCACTTGATGTGCTGGTTGACCATCGAGTCCACGATGTGCACGAACGCCTCGTAGCAGGAGAACAGCCCGTGCCGGCCCGTGAGCAGATACCCCTCCAGCCAGCCCTGGCAGAGGTGTTCGGACAGCACCTCCAGGACCCGGCCGTGCCGGTCCAAGTGCTCGTCCACGGGCAGCACGTCGGCCTGCCAGGCCTTGCCGCTCGCGTCGAACACCGCCTGGAGCCGGTTGGAGGCGGTCTCGTCCGGTCCGACGAGCCTGAAGTCCCGCCTCGTGCGCGTGTCCTTCATGACCTGCTCCAGCAAGTCGCCCAGGATTCGGGTGGGTTCGTGCAGCGTGGCGCCCGGCCTGTCCACCGGTACCCCGAACAACTCCAGCGAGGGAAGCGGGAGTTCACGGGTGAGCAGACCGCCGTTGGCGTGCGGGTTCGCCCCGAGCCGCCGCGTGCCCTCCGGGACGCAGGCGAGCACGTCCGCGACCGGCCGCCCGTCCGCGTCGAACAGCTCCGCGGGCCGGTACGAGCGCAGCCACCGCTCCAACTCCGCCAGGTGTCCCGGGTTTTCGCGCACCCCGGCCAGCGGGACCTGGTGGGCTCGCCAGGTCCCCTCCACCGGCACCCCGTCCACCTCGGCGGGGCCCGTCCAGCCCTTCGGGGTGCGCAGCACGATCATCGGCCAGTGCACGCGCCCGGTGACCCCGTCCTCGCGCGCGCTGTCCTGCATCAACTTGATCCGGTCAAGCGCCTCGTCGAAGGCCGCCGCCATCGCACGGTGCACCTCGGCGGGGTCGTCGCCCGAGACGTACAGCGGCTCGTGGCCGTATCCCCGCAGCAGCGCGTCGAGTTCGGACTGCGGGAGCCGGGAGAGGACCGTCGGGTTGGCGATCTTGTAGCCGTTGAGGTGGAGGATCGGCAGGACCGCGCCGTCGTGCACCGGGTCCAGGAACTTGGTGGAGTGCCAGGAGGTGGCCAGCGGCCCGGTCTCCGCCTCGCCGTCCCCGATCACACACGCGACCAGCAGCTCCGGGTTGTCGAAGGCGGCACCGTAGGCGTGCGCGAGCGAATAGCCCAGCTCACCGCCCTCGTGAATGGAGCCCGGTGTCTCCGGGGCCACATGGCTGGGCACCCCGCCGGGGAAGGAGAACTGCCGGAACAGCCGCTCCATCCCCTCCCCGTCCCGGCTCACGTCCGGGTACGTCTCCGCGTAACTCCCCTCCAGCCAGGAGTTGGCGAGCACGGCCGGGCCGCCGTGCCCCGGCCCCCATACGCACAGCGCGTCGAGTCCGCGCTCGCGGATCACCCGGTTCAGGTGCGTGTACACGAGGTTCAGCCCGGGCGCGGTGCCCCAGTGGCCGAGCAGCCGGGGCTTGATGTGCTCCGGGCGCAGCGGCTCGGTCAGCAACGGGTTGGCCAGCAGGTAGATCTGGCCCGCCGAGAGGTAGTTGGCGGCCCGCCAGTGTGCCAGGAGGGTGGTCAACTCCTCTTCGGTGAGCGGGTGTTCGGTCGTGGTGTCGGTCATCGAAGCTCCGGGGAATCGTCGGTCGGGGGAAGCCGGTGGGCGGCCACGGTTCAGTCCGGTTCCGGTACGACGGCCACCGGGCAGTCCGCCCGGTGCAGCACCCCGTGCGCGACCCGGCCGAGCTGGAGACCGAAACGGCCGTGCCGGCGCCGGGCGCCCACGACGAGCAGGACCGCGCCCCGGGAGGCGTCGAGCAGCACGTCACGGGTGGGGCCCTCCAGGACGCGCCGTACCGGTACGACACCGGCGGGCAGGTCGGCCAGCGCCTCCTCCACCGCGTCCAGCGCGGCCCGCTCCGGGTCGCCGTCGTGCGGGACATGGCCGGGCAGCGGGCCCGAGGGGTGCCGCCAGGCGCGGACCGCCTCCAGCGGCAGCCCGCGCAGCGCCGCCTCCTCGGCCGCGAACCGCACGGCGGCCGTGCCCGCCGCCTTCTCACCGACGGCCAGCACGATCCGCCCGGCACCGGCGCGCTCCGGGTCGTCGTGGCCGCCGCGCAGCACGGTCACCGGGCAGTGCGCGTGCCCGGCGACCGTGAGGCTGACCGACCCGAGCAGCGCCTCGGTGAGCCCGTTGCGCCCCCGGCAGCCGAGCACCACGCCACGGGCCGTACGGCTCTCGCGCACCAGGCCGTATTCCGGCTCGTCGGGCAGTACGTCGGTGGTGACCGGCACCCCGGGCCGCCGGCGCCGCGCCCGTTCCTCGGCGGTGCCGACCACGTCCCGGGCCATCACCTCCTCCACCGGCCGGTTCAGCTCCTGGGCGATCAGCTCGCCCTCGTACCGCTCCCACAGCGAGGCGTACACCAGGCGGAGCGGTGCCCCGCGCAGGGCGGCCTCGTCGGCCCCCCAGTCCACGGCGCGCAGGCTCTGCTCCGAGCCGTCCACCCCGACGACGATCGGCTGGTCCATCGTGTCCGCCCTCTCCTTCCGCTCCCGGTGTTCCCGCCGCCCTCCGGCCGGGCCGGCGTCCCTCGCCACCATCCGGTCAGGTGTGCGGCACGACGGCAACCGGAGCGGCGACGTGGTGCAGCACCGCGTGCGCCACATGCCCCAGATGCGTACCGAGCCGCCCGGCGCGCAGCCGCTTCCCGACCACCACCAGACCGGCCTCCCGCGCCGCCTCGACCAGCACCCGCGCCGCGCTGCCCGGCCGGGTCTCCTCCACCACCCCGACGCCGGGGAACGACTGCCGCCAGGGCTGCAGCACCTTGGTCAGGGCGTCCGCCTCCAGCTCCCCGACCGAACCGGCGCCCTCCCCGGGCCCGGCCAGGTCGTAGGCGTAGGCGGACAGCTCGTAGGCGTACGCGGGCGGCGGCCGCCAGGCGTGCACCACCCGCAGCGGGACGCCGTAGCGGGCGGCCGCGCCGAAGGCGAACCGCAGCAGCGTCTCGTCCGGTCCGGCGGTGTCCAGGCCGAGCACGACGGGCGCGGTGGGCGTGCCGCCGGTCGCCGGGGCCGGTCCGTGCCGGCCGACGGTCGGCTCGTCCGCCCGTACCGCCACCACGGGTCTCTCCGCGCGGGCCATGACGGCCAGGCCGACCGATCCGGCGACGAAGCCGCCGATCCCGCCGAGTCCCCGGGAGCCGAGCACGAGCGGCTCGGCGGAGGCGGCGGCCTCGCACAGGACCTCCACCGGGTCCCCGGCGCACTGCTCGACGACCACCTCGACGCCCGGATGACGCAGCCGCAGCCGCTCCGCGCTCTCGCCGGGGACACGCTCGGTCCACTGCTGATACGTCTCTCCGCCGGGCAGCGGCGCCTGGGCCATCGGCTCGGGCACCGGCTCCCTGACGTGCACGATCCGCAGCGGCAGGGCGCGCAGCCGGGCCTCGCGGGCCGCCCAGTCGGCGGCCGCGCGGCTCTCGGGCGTGCCGTCGAAGCCCACGGTGACGGTTCGGGACATGGTCTCCACCTCCGCCCCCAGCCTTCCGGCGTGCCGCCCGCCGGATCAGGGGCCGCAGGTCCCTGCGCGGGGCCGACCGGCCCTAGGCGGCCCGCCCGGCCCGGCGCACGCTGGAAGAGGAGGGCGACCCACGCGGCCGTCCCCCGTGAAACCCCGCGGCCGTCCCCCGTGAAACCCCGCGACCGTCCCTCTGAGCCCCGCGACCGACCCCCCTGAAGCCCGCGATCGACACCTGGACCCAGCGACCGTCCCCTGAAGCCCGCGATCGTCCCCTGAACCCAGCGACCGTCCCCCGTGAACCTACGGAGTCACCATGTACGCAACCCCGCGCAGTGTCGGCGACGTCATGACCCGCACCGTGGCGGCCGTCGGCCCGGAGACGTCCTTCAAGGAGATCGCGCGGATGCTGCGGGACCGCCAGGTCGGCAGCCTCCCCGTGCTCGTCGGCGGCAAGGTGGCCGGCGTCGTCTCCGAGTCCGATCTGCTGCCCAAGGAGGAACTGCGCGACGCGCCCGGCGAGGCGTACACCGGGAGCCGTCGCCCGGCCGACCTCGCGAAGGCCGGGGCGGCCACGGCGGCCGAGCTGATGAGCACCCCGGCCGTCACCGTCCACTCCGGCGCCCCCCTCGCGGAGGCGGCCCGGCGCATGGCGCGCTCCGGGGTACGGATGCTGCCCGTCGTGGACGACCGGGGCGCCCTGGAGGGCGTCGTCAGCCGCGCCGACCTGCTGAAGGTCTTCCTGCGCGACGACCAGGACATCGAGCGCGAGGTCCGCCGCGACATCGTCGCCTGGCTCTTCCCGCCGCCCGGCTCCGTGGTCCACGTGGAGGTGCGGGACGGCGTGGTCACCCTCACGGGCTCGCTGCGCGACACGGCCCTCGTCCCCGTGGCCGCCCGGCTGGTACGCGCGGTCGAGGGCGTCGTGGACGTGGAGTTCGACCTCGCCCCCGCGCCCGGCCGCACGGAGGGCGCCCGGGCCTGATGTCGCAGGTGAGGGGCGAGGTGGGACCGTTCGGCCCTAGTCTGTACGGGAACGGCGGGTCATGATCCGGCTGGTGGGCCGGGCATGTCCGTCCGGCCCCGGGAAACGAGAGGTCGTCATGCCCGAGACACGCGTCTTCACCGAGCAGCACCCGATCCGGGTGTTCCTGCTGGACGACCACGAGGTCGTCCGCCGGGGCGTGGCCGACCTGCTCGACTCCGAACCGGACATCTCCGTCGTCGGCGAGGCCGACTCCGCGCAGCAGGCGCTCGCCCGCGGCCCCGCCCTGCGCCCGCACGTCGCCGTGCTCGACGTCCGCCTCCCGGACGGCGACGGCATCACCGTCTGCCGCGAACTGCGCGACCGCATGCCCGAGTTGGCGTGCCTCATGCTGACCTCGTTCGACGACGAGGACGCCCTCCTCGACGCCATCATGGCGGGCGCCGCGGGCTACGTCCTGAAGCAGATCAAGGGCTCCGACCTGATCTCGGCCGTCCGTACCGTCGCCTCGGGCCAGTCCATGCTGGACCCCGCCACCACCGCCCGCCTCATGCGCTCGCTGCGCTCCGACCCCGCCGAGGCCGCGCCCGCGCTGCCGCCCGAGCTGGAGGCGCTCTCGCCCCGGGAACGGGACATCCTCGCGCTCATCGGGGACGGGCTGACCAACCGCGAGATCGGCCAGCGGCTGTATCTGTCGGAGAAGACGGTCAAGAACCACATCTCCCGGCTGCTCGCCAAGCTCGGCGTCCAGCGCCGGGTGCAGGCGGCGGTGATCGCCTCGCAGCTGGACCAGGCCGCGGAGGAGCGTCCGGCGCACTGAACTGCCTTGTGCTGCGCCCGTGTCGGGCGTGACGCGGCGCGCTGCTCAGCCCGGTTCGGCCGTGAGCCGGCAGTCCACGCCCACCACGCCCTCCACACCCCGCGTCATCCGGGCCGCCGGCTCGATCAGCTCCGCGTCCCGCACGCACCCGGTGAGCGTCGCGACGCCGTCGGCGACCATCACGTGCACCGGCTCCACCGGCGCGGGGAAGAGCGCGTCCACGACGGAACGCCGTATCTCGTCGGCCAGTTCGGCGTCCGGGCGCAGGAACACCTTCAGCAGGTCGCCCCGGCTGACGACGCCCACGAGCGCGCCCTGGGCGTCGATGACGGGGAGCCGTTTGACGCCCTTGACGGCCATGATCCGGGCCGCCTCGGGCAGCGTGGCGTCCTCGTGCACGGTGACGGCCGGGGTGCTCATCAGCTCCCCGGCGGACACCGCTCCCGCCTTCGCCAGGTCGGCCATCCGGCGCAGCTGGGTCAGCCGGTCCGGCTCGCCCTCGCGGAACTCCTCCTTGGGCAGCAGATCGGCCTCCGAGACGACGCCGACCACCCGGCCGTCACCCTCAAGGACGGGCAGCGCGCTCACCCCCCACTGCTCCATCCGCTCGACCATGTCCCGGAACAGCGTGCCGGTGCCCACCGCGACCACGGCCCGTGTCATCACGTCGCCCACCCGGTACGGCCCGTCTCCCGGCACCGGCTCCACCGCACGCGGCCCGGGCGCCGCCGCCGAGGTCACAGCGGGTCCCCGCTGCCGTACGGGGCGTACAGGTCCAGCAGTCTGACCCGCGAGGCGTGCAGCCGGTGGGCGACCACCCGGCCGACCCAGGTGGCCACCGCCCGGCCGAACTCGGGGTCCGCCGCGCACAGCGTCCGTACCGGCGCCGCGTCGAACTCCCAGGCCCGCACCGGGCTCAGCGTCTCGCCGCCCAGGTGCCAGACGCCCGGTCCGAAGTACCAGGACCAGCCGACCAGTTCACCGTGGCCGAGGGACTCGACGACGGCGGGGCGGCGGCCGGGCACCCGCAGATCCAGGGTGACCGTGCCGGTGCGCACGATCCAGAAGCGGTCGGCGCGCCCGCCCTCCTCGAAGAGCCGGACGCCGGCCGGGAAGGAGACCTCGCGGGCGCAGCGCGTCAGCCGCTCGCGGTACACGGGTTCGAGCGCCGTGGTCATGGTGGTCGTGGTCATCGCACCGGCTCCCTTCGGGACTGCTCTCCCTCCAGGTTCGCGCGGCCGCCACGGCCCCGCCACGGGCCACTCGGACCCGGCCGGGGCCGTTCGGTCCCGTCCGAATCCGGCGGCCCCGGCACACCGGGCCCAGGGCTCCGGGAGCTCCGGGCCCGGAGGCCGTCAGAACACCAGGCCCAGATGCGCCAGCGCCTGCTTCAGCAGCACCCCGTGCCCGCCCGGCATCTCGCTGTGCAGGGCGGCCGACGCGGCCTCCTGCGGCGAGAACCACACCAGGTCCAGCGCGTCCTGCCGGGGCCGACAGTCGCCCGAGACCGGCACGACGTAGGCCAGCGACACCGCGTGCTGACGCGGGTCGTGGTACGGCGTGACCCCGGCCGTCGGGAAGTACTCCGCGACCGTGAACGGCTGCATCGAGGCGGGCACCCGGGGGAGCGCGACCGGGCCGAGGTCCTTCTCCAGATGGCGCAGCAGCGCGTCGCGGACCCGCTCGTGGTGCAGCACCCGCCCGGAGACCAGGGTCCGGCTGACCGTGCCGTCCGGCCCGATCCGCAACAGCAGCCCGATACTGGTGACTTCGCCGCTGTCGTCCACGCGCACCGGCACGGCCTCGACATACAGGATCGGCATCCGGGCCCTGGCCATTTCCAGTTCGTCCGTGGACAGCCAGCCGGGCGTGGTCTCGGTCATGTCAGACATTGCTTGATCATACTTTCCGGGTGGGGCGCCCGCCGGAATCACGGGCGGGCTCGGGCAGTTCGTACAGGCGGCGGGCGTTGTCGCGGCCCGTCCAGGAGGCGATGCGCAGCGCGTCCGGCAGGCTCAACTCATCCGCGTCGACGCGGGATTGGAGCAAGCCGGCCAGTCCGCGCCGGAAACACAGCGCGCCCAGGTGATGGAATTCGGCCACTGCGCAGGCGTCGGAGCTGTACAGCAGTTTGCGGAACGGGGTGATCTCCAGCGCCTCCTCCAGGATCACGCGCGAGCGGGCCGGTCCCGCGTAGTGCAGCGCGAGACCGACATCCAGGTACACCTGCTCGAACACCGCCGCCAGATAAGCGGCTTGGCGGTGATACGGCCAGCAGTGCAGCAGCACCACGGGAATCGTGCCCGCCGTCAGCCGCAGCCAGTCGGTGAGCAGCGCGGGGTCCGCGCGGTGCAGGGTCACATCGGCGTCACCGAACCCGGTGTGCAGCTGGAGCGGCAGCCCGAGGTCCACGGCGGTCCACAGCAACTGCCGTACCAGCACGGGGTCGTTCAGCCGCCCGCCCCGCGCGAACCACTCCCGGGCGGCACGTGTCACCTCGGCCTCGCCCGGCCGCGCCGGGTCCAGCGCGAAGCCGGTGCGATAGGCCGCCACCGACTTCACCGCCACCACACCGGGCCGCCGCACCGCCGCCCCGGCCGCCGCCCGGAACGCCTCCGCGTACGCGCCCGGCTCCACACCCCGCGCGGCCACCTCCTCCGCGATGCGTTCGAGCCGTACGACCTCATACGCCAAGGCCCCCGCCGCTTCGGCCAGTTCGGCCGGTGAGGTGCCCGGGTCCGGCGCGAACCCGGTGTCCACGCAGAACACCTCGGCCCCGGCGGCGCTCAGAAAGCGGCGGTTGACCTCGGCCGCGCCCAACTCCGCACGCCGGGTCACGTATTCCTCGGGCGGGGCGTGCCGGGGCAGGTCGAGAAGAGGTGCGCAGTGGCGGCGCACCGCGATGCCGACCGGGCTGTCGAACGGCGAGATCCCGGGCCACGCCCCGCCCTCGGTGATCAGCGACTCGAACTCGGCCCGCGTGAGGTCCGCGGTGGAAGCGGCGTGGCAGTGGTGGTCCACCAACGGCAGCTCGGACAGCGCCTGTTGAAGGGGCCCGGGTGCGGTCACCGTCAGTACCTCCAGCGGCACGCGGCGGCCACCCCGGCGTCGTCCAGACCCGCCACGGCCGCCGCCTCCCCGAGCCGTACGGCCGTCACCGCGTCCGCGAGGACCGGACCGAGGGCCGAGCGCAGCACCTGGTCGGCGCGGAACTCCTCGACGGCCTCCGTCAGCGACTCCGGGAGCCGCCGTACCCCGAGCGCGGCCGCCTCCTCGGCGTCGTAGCGGGCCGGGTCGCCGGTGATCTCCTGCGGCAGGGGCAGCGCGGCGGCGAGTCCGTCGAGTCCGGCGGCGATGACGCAGCCGAGGGCGAGATAGGGGTTGGCGGCCAGGTCGACGGGCTTGATCTCCAGGTTGGCGCCCTCGGCGGTGTGGCCCGCCGTGCCGGTGACGATCCGCAGCGCCGCCTCGCGGGTCTCGCGCCCCCAGGCGGTGAACACCCCGGCCCACCGGGACGGCTTCAGCCGCAGGTAGCTGGCGGGGCTCGGCGCGGTCACCGCCGTCAGCGCGGGCAGACGGGCCAGCACTCCGGCCACGAACGACTCCGCCCCGGCCGTCATGCCGTACCGGCCCTCGCCGCCCGTGTGCAGGTTCACCCCGTCGCGGTGGCAGGACAGATGGAGGTGGCCGCCGTTGCCGACCCCGTCCGCGACCACGGCCGGGGCGAAGGACACGCGGAGACCGTGCCGCCGGGCCACCGCCCGGATCGTCTGCCGCACCAGCACGCTCCGGTCGGCCGCCGCCACCGGGTCGAGCGCCCCCACCGACAGCTCGAACTGCCCGGGGGCGTACTCGGGGTGGAGCTGGTCCACGTCCACCCCCTGCGCCGCGAGCGCCGCGAGCAGCTCGGCGGCCATGTCGCCCAGCTCCACCTGCCGGATCGCGCCGTACGCCGGTCCGGACACCGCCGGCACGAACTCGCCCGCGGGCGCCGAGTCCAGGCCCACCGTCCACTCGATCTCCACGGCGGCCTCGAAGGCCAGGCCGTACCGCGCGGCGGCCTCCGCGACGATCCGGCGCAGGAACGTCCGCGAGCACCCGGGATGCGGCGCGCCCTCCTGGGCGATCCGGTCCACCGGCGCCCACGCCCAGCCGGGCTGCCCGGCCAGCACCACCAGCTCATCCAGGTCGGGGAAGAGCCGCAGGTCGCCGTCGGGGGAGCCGAGCACGTCGGTGGTGACGATCGAGTCGTCGGACAGGAACGTGTCGAAGACCGGCGACATCCCGACACCCCGGGTCACCGCCGCCGCCAGCCGCGCCGGCGGGACCGCCTTGACCCGCCCGACGCCCGCCGTGTCCACGTACGCCAGCACGATCCCGTGGACGCCCCGCGCGGTCAGCTCGGCGGTCAGGGCGGCGGCCCGCCGCGCCTCACCGGGGCGGCCGCCGGGCACGGGATCGGTCAGCGTGGCCATGGGTACTCCTCGACGGTCGGGCTCCCGCGTGGTCGCGCTCAGGGTTTCACGGCCACCGCGCCGAACTGCGGTACGGCGGCGGCCGCGTCGGCACCCCACTGCGAGCAGGGCACGAGCCCCGGCTCGACCAGCTCCAGGCCGTCCAGGAAACCGGCGATACCGGCCCTCCCGCGCGCCGTGATGGGCGGGGTGGCGTTGGCGTTCCAGAACTCCATCGCCGCCACGTTGCCCTCGCCGCCCACGTCACCGTCGTAGGTGGGGTGGGTCAGCACCAGGAAGCTGCCGGAGGGCACGGCCGCCATGATCCGGCGCACGATGTCACGGGCCGCGTCGTCGTCCAGGACGAAGTTCAGGATGCCCAGCATCATCACCGCGACCGGCCGCGTGAGGTCGAGCGTCTCGGCGGCCCGCGCCACGATCGTCTCCGGGTCGCGCACGTCGGCGTCGATGTAGTCCGTCACGCCCTCGGGGGAGCTGGTGAGCAGCGAGCGGGCGTGCGCGAGGACGATCGGGTCGTTGTCGACGTAGACGATCCGCGACTCGGGCGCGACCGACTGCGCGATCTCGTGGGTGTTGTCCACCGTGGGCAGCCCGGTGCCCACGTCCAGGAACTGGCGTATCCCGCGCTCGGCGGCGAGGTAGCGCACCGCCCGCCCGAGGAAGTCCCGGTCCGCGCGGGCCACGTCACGGATCACCGGGAACATCCCGGCGACGTGCTCGCCGACCGCCTGGTCCACCTCGTAGTGGTCCTTGCCGCCGATCCAGTAGTTCCACACCCGCGCGTTGTGCGCGACGGAGGTGTCCAGCCGGTTTGCCGTCGTCCCCGCGTCCTGTCCGCCCACCGTCGCGCCCCTTCCGTGTGCGGCCGGTGCCGCTTCTTGATCACGCTGTCTGGCGTCATTGTGCGGGGTCGGAGGGCGCGGTGTCCCGGGAATGGGGGGACGGTACGTCGGTGGGGGACGGGGGGTCCCGGGGGCCCTCGGCGGCATGAAGGACACTGGGAGGGTTCGCGCCCCGACCCGGAAGAAGGACATGACCGCCACGCCCGCGTCCCTGACCACCGCCCCCGGCCTGCCCACGGGCCCGGCCGACATACGTCTGATCGTCACCGACATGGACGGCACCCTGCTGGACGACGACAAGGCGATGCCCGCGGGCATGTGGGACCTCCTCGCCGAACTCCGCGGCCGGGGCGTGCTGTTCAGCCCCGCGAGCGGCCGCCAGTACGCCACGCTGGCCCGGGAGTTCGCGGAGGTCTCCGAGGGCATGGTGTTCATCGCGGAGAACGGCACGTACGTCGTCCGGGACGGGGTGGAACTCAGCTCCGACCCGCTGGAGCCGGCCGTGGCGGCCGAGGTGGCCCGTACGGCACGGCGGCTCGTCGCGCGGGGCGTGGACACCGGGGCCGTCGTCTGCGGCAAGCGCGCCGCGTACGTCGAGCGCACCGACGAGCCGTTCCTCGCCGAGGTCCGCAAGTACTACGTCGAGCACCGGATCGTCCCCGACCTGACCGCCGTCGAGGACGAGGTGATCAAGGTGGCGCTGTTCGACTTCGGCCCGGCCGAGCAGGGGACCGCTCCGGCGCTGGCGGACTTCGCGGACACCCACCAGGTCGTCGTCTCCGGCGAGCACTGGGTGGACGTCATGAACCGCACCGCCAACAAGGGCGCGGCCCTGCGCGGTCTCCAGCGCGAGCTGGGCATCACGCCCGCCCAGACGATGGTCTTCGGCGACTACCTCAACGACCTGGAGATGATGGACGCCGCGGAGTGGTCGTTCGCCATGGCCAACGCCCATCCGGAGGTCGCGCGGCGGGCGCGGTACACGGCGCCGTCCAACAACGAGAACGGGGTGCCGCGGACGATCGCGCGGGTGCTGGGCGTTCCGCTGCGGGACGGGCATCTGTCCTGACGCCGCGGTCATCCCTCCTGAGGTGACCCGGCCTCCGGCCGCTTCGGCTGCTCGGCCTTCGGCTGCTCGGTCTTCGGCTGTTCGGCCTTCGGTTCGGCGGGCAGCACCTCGTCGAGGAAGCCGGTCACGTCGGCGAAGACCTCCGCCCGGTTGGTCTCGTTGAACACCTCGTGCTGCGCGCCCGGGTAGATCCGCTCGGTGAGCCGGCCGCCGCTCAGCCGCTCCACACCGGGGCGGCTGTCGCGCAGCGGTACGAGCCGGTCGTCCTCGCCGTGCAGCCACAGCAGCGGCAGCAGGCCGATGTCGCCGCCCTTGGTCACGGTCTCCAGCATGCCGACGATGGCCTCGATCGTGGGCCGCTTCATGGGGCCGTGCCAGACCAGCGGGTCGGACGTGTACGCGGAGCCGACGGCGGGGTCGCGGGACAGCGTCGCCGTGTCGATCGGCGTGTCGGGGATCTGGTCGAACGCGAGCAGCCCCATGGGCAGCTCCCACCGGTTGATCACCGGCCCGGACAGGACCAGCGCCGCGAGTTCGCCGCCGTACCGCTGTGCGTAGCGGGCCGCGATCATGCCGCCCATGGAGTGGCCGATCAGGACGAGCGGCAGCCCGGGATGCGCGGCGCGGGCGAGGCCGGCGACGCGGTGCACGTCGGTGACGACGTCCTCGTAGTCCTCGATCAGCACGCGCTCGCCGTCCGACTTCCCGTGGCCGACGAGGTCGGGGGCGTACACGGCCGCGCCGTGGCCCACGAGGACGTCCGCGAGTTCGTCGTACCGGCCCGTGTGCTCGCCGTACCCGTGCACGATCAGGGCGAGCAGTCGGGGCGCCGGGTTCGGCCAGACGCGCAGGGCGAGGGCACCGCGGGTGCCGGGGAGGGACCGCTCCGTGGCGTGGGGGGTGGGGGCCATGTCTCCTCCTGCGGCATCGGTGAAGGTGGGAAACGATCCTTCCACGCCGTCGGTGCGCGGTCTATAGTCCAAAACTAGCAGTGTTAATTAAGGGTTCTGTCGTCCCTCGGTCAGGAGTCCCCGCCGTGCGTCCCGTCCACTTCGCGGCCGCCCGCCGCACCCCCCTCGGCAAGCTGCGCGGCGCCCTCTCGGGCATCCGGCCCGACGATCTCGCGGCGTTGGTGATCCGGCGCCTGGTGGCCGACGCGCCCGCCCTCGACCCGGCCAGGATCGACGACGTCTACTGGGGCGCCGCCAACCAGGCCGGCGAGGACAACCGCAACGTCGCCCGCATGGCCGCCCTCCTCGCGGGCCTGCCCGACACCGTGCCCGGCGCCACCGTCAACCGGCTGTGCGCCTCCGGTCTCGAAGCCGTCACCGCCGCCGCCCGCACCATCGCCTCCGGCGAGGCGGACATCGTGATCGCGGGCGGCTCCGAGTCCATGAGCCGCGCCCCCTTCGTCCTGCCCCGCCCCGACGAGGCGCTCCCGCACCGCATCGAGACGTACGACACCCGGCTCGGCTGGCGCCTGGTCAACCCCGCCATGAAGGATCTCCACGGCGTGCTGTCCATGGGCGAGACCGCCGAGGAGGTCGCGCGGCGGTACGGCATCTCCCGTGAACGGCAGGACGAGTTCGCCCTGCGCAGCCACCAACTCGCGGCGACGGCACGGAAGAACGGCCACTTCGACGACGAACTCCTCTTCGTGGAGCGGCCGGACGGCACCGTGGTCGAGCGTGACGAGTGCGTCCGCGAGGACACCTCGCTGGAGAAGCTGGGCCGGCTGAAGCCGGTCTTCCGCGCGGACGGCACGGTCACCGCGGGCAACGCCTCCCCGATGAACGACGGCGCCGCCGGACTCCTGCTGGTCAGCGAGGAGGCGCTGAACGAGCTGGGCCTCGAATCCCTCGGCCGCTACGTCGCCGGAGCCTCGGCGGGCGTCCACCCCGACGTGATGGGCATCGGCCCGGTCCCGGCCACCCGCAAGGCGCTCGCCCGCGTCGGCTGGGATATCTCCGACCTGGACCAGGCCGAGTTCAACGAGGCGTTCGCCGCGCAGGCCCTCGCCTGCGTGGACGAGCTCGGCATCGACCCCGAGCTGGTCAACCCGACCGGTGGCGCGATCGCCCTCGGCCATCCGCTGGGCTGCTCGGGCGCCCGCATCCTTACGACCCTGCTGCACCGGATGCGGCGAGAGGACTCGGGGCGCGGACTGGCGACCATGTGCGTGGGGGTCGGGCAGGGGAGTGCGGTGCTGGTGGAGCGGGCGTAGGGGCGGCGGGGCGGTGTCGGCCGTAGGCCGGTGTGGTTCGGCAACTCGGTGCCGAGGCCCAGGTAATTCGCTGGCGCGCGTCGAGCGGTGACCGCACGCTGTCACCGTGGCAGAACCCCAGCACCGGATCCGAGCCCGCTATACCGGCTCCACCGTCATCGTCTACCAGGCGTACAGGCCGGAGCTCGGCCTGCCCGCAGCCCGCGACGGCCGCTTCCCGCCGGCCTGGCAGCGCGACCGGATGACATGGATCAAGCCGTCCTTCCTCTGGATGATGTACCGCTGCGGATGGGGCGCCAAGGAGGGACAGGAGACCGTCCTCGCGGTCGAGATCACCCGCGAGGGCTTCGAATGGGCGCTGGGGCGAGCGTGCCTGTCCCACTACGAGCGCGGACTGCACCCCGACCGGGCGTCCTGGAAGCGGCAGTTGAAGCGGGCGCCGGCTCGCGTCCAGTGGGATCCCGAGCGCGATGTGCGGCTGCTGCCCCTTCCCCACCGCGCGCTGCAACTGGGCCTCGCCGGCGAAGCCGCACAGCGCTACGCGGACGAGTGGACGGTCTCCATCACCGACACGACCGACCTCGCGCACGAGATCCACCGGCACGTCCGGGACGGCGACCTGGACACCGCCCGGCGACTCCTTCCCCCCGAGCGCCCCTACCCCGTACCCGACGGACTCCTGGACCACCTGCGCCGATGAGCCCAGTCGCCAGGTGAGACCGGCGCCGGCCCGGACAGGCGCGCGGTTCGGGGGGCCGCGAGCCGCCGGACGGTATGCGCGCGGCTCGGGCGGCTGCGAGCCGCCGGATGCGTGCGCATAGCATCAGTCTCCGCATGAACATGATGACGCTCTGGCACATATCCGGCTGGGAATTCGCCGCCCTGGCCCTCGCCGCCCTCCTGGTCGGCTTCTCCAAGACCGCGGTCAGCGGGGCCAACACCGTCAGCCTCGCCGTCTTCGCGGCCGTACTCCCCGCCCGCGCCTCCACCGGCGTCCTGCTGCCGCTGCTGATTGCGGGCGACATCCTCGCCGTCCTCACCTACCGCCGGCACGCCCATTGGCCCACCCTGTGGCGGCTGTTCCCCGCGGTCGCGGCCGGTGTCGTGGCGGGCACGCTCTTCCTGGTCCACGCCGGGGACGGTGTCGTCCGCACGTCGATCGGCGCGATTCTGCTGCTGATGACGGGCATCACGCTGTGGCGGCGCCGGGCAGCGGCGCGGCAGGGGACGGAGACCGATGCGGAGGCGGAGGGGACGGCGGACGGCGGGCCGGCGACCGCCACGCGCGCCGGCCGGACGACGGCGGGCGCCTACGGCGTACTCGGCGGCTTCACCACCATGGTCGCCAACGCGGGCGGCCCGGTCATGTCGATGTATCTCCTCTCGGCGGGCTTCCGCAAGCTCGGCTTCCTCGGCACCTCGGCGTTCTTCTTCCTGATCGTCAACGTGTCGAAGGTGCCGTTCAGCGCGGCGCTCGGGCTGATCGACGGCCGCTCGCTGCTGCTCGACGCCGCGCTCCTGGTGTTCGTGGTGCCCGGCGCGTTCCTCGGCAAATGGGCCGTCAACAAGATCAACCAGCGGCTCTTCGACCGGCTGGTCGTCGCGGCGACCGTCGTGGGCGCGCTGGAACTCCTGCTGAGCTAGGGCCGGTCCGGCTCGCCGTCGCCGTCGCCGTCGCCGTCGCCGTCATCGGAAGCGCCGCACCGGAGATCACAACCCCCGGTGCGCGCCCCACAGTTCGGCCGCGCGGCCCGCGGCCCGCTCGATCAGCGCCGCCAGCTCGGGCCGGTCCGGCACCGCGAAGGACACATACGCGCCGCGCCCGCCGTCGACCGGCCGCCCGTACGCCTTCGCCGCGAGTCCGCCGTCCGGCAGCAGCCGCACGTTCAACGTGGTCAGCCGGAATTCCTGCCCCCGCCTGATGTCCGTCCAGCACAGTTCCTCCGGCACCCGGACGTTGATCGCCAGGGCCGACACCTCGACAGCACCGTCACCAGTCATCCGCGCATTGTCCCAGCGGCGAGGTGCCGCCCGCGAACCTCGCCCCCCGGCTCCACCGGGCACCCCGCCGAACAGGCCGGGGAACGCCGGGAGCCCACAGCGGCTACGGAGTCAGCCCCAGCAGCGCGGGCACGTCAGCGAACGAGTCCACCACGTGGTCCGGCGTGCCGCTCGCCCGGTCGAGGGTGTCCGGCTGGAACTTGCCGGTCCGCACCAGCACCCCGGTGATCCCGAGCCGCTGCGCCCCCAGCACGTCCGACTCCACGTCGTCCCCGACCATCACCGCCCCGGCCGCGTCCACGCCCAGCCGGTCGAGCGCCGCCCGGAAGAACGCGGCCGACGGCTTCCCGGTGACCTCGGCCTCGGTGCCGGCCGCCGCCTCCAGCCCCGCGAGGTACGCCCCGGCGTCCAGCTGGAGCCCGGCGTCGGTCCGCCACGTGAGGTTCCGGTGCAGGGCGACGAGACGGGCGCCACGACGGAGATGGCCGAAGGCCCGGTTCACCGCCGCGTAGCCGAACTCCGGCCCCGCGCCCCCGACCAGCACGACATCGGGTACGACATCAGACGCGTCCTCGTCGCCCTCGTCGACCAGCGTGACCCCGGCCAGATCCTCCCGGATGTCCCCGCTGTTCAGCAGCGCGCACCGGGCGCCCGCGAGATGGGCGGCGGTGGCGGCGGGCGCGGTGAGGATGTCGTCGGCGTCCACGGCGAAGCCCGCCCCGGCGAGCGCGGCGGCCACCGAGGCCCGCGTACGGGAGGTGGTGTTGGTCACCAGGACCACCCCGAGCCCACCGTCCCGCAGCGCGCGCAACGCCTCCACCGCACCGGGCAGCGCCCGCCAGGAGACGGTCAGCACCCCGTCGATGTCGACCAGGACGCCCCGCACGTTCCGTACGTCCCGCACGTCCGCAAGGGAAGCCATACCCGGACCATAACCGCCCCGGCCCACCCCTCGCCTACGCTCCCCTCATGCCCCCGCACCTCCTGATCCTCGGCGGCACGACGGAGGCCCGCGAACTGGCCGCCGCGTTCGCCGCCCACCACCCCGCCGTACGCGTCACCACCTCACTCGCGGGCCGCGTCACCCACCCGGGCCCCCTGCCGGGTGACACCCACACCGGCGGCTTCGGCGGCCCGGCCGGCCTCTCCGGCTGGCTCCGCGCCCACCGCGTGGACGCCCTGATCGACGCCACCCACCCCTTCGCCCGGAAGATCACCACGAACGCGCTCCAGGCCGCCCGCGACGCGGACCTCCCGGCGCTCGTCCTCCGCCGCCCCGGCTGGCGGCCGTCCCCCGGCGACGACTGGCACCCGGTCCCCTCCCTGCCGGCGGCCGCCGAGGCCCTCCCCGCCCTCGGCCACCGCGTCTTCCTCACCACCGGCCGCCTGGGCCTGTCGGCCTTCGCCGCGATCGAGGACCTCCACTTCCTCGTACGCTCCGTGGAACCCCCCGCACCGCCCCTGCCCCCGCACACCGAACTGCTCCTGGCCCGTGGCCCGTTCACCCTCGCGGAAGAGCTGGACCTCCTCCGCGCCCACCGCGTCGACGTACTGGTGACCAAGGACAGCGGCGGCACGGCAACGGCCCCCAAACTCACGGCGGCCCGCCGGCTCGGCCTGCCCGTGGTGGTCGTGGAACGCCCCCCGCTGCCGGAGGGAGCGGTGACGGTGCCGGACGTGCGGGGCGCGCTGGACTGGTTCCGCGCACTCCACATGTCCTGACCGCCAGGGCGCCGGCGTCAGCCCTCCTCGCCGCGCCTGCGCAGCAGGTACGTGTCCATGATCCAGCCCTTGCGCTCCCGCGCAGCCGCCCTCAACTCCTCGATACGGGGGGCGGCTTCGGCGAGCGGCCCGGAGACGAGGATCTCGTCCGGGGTGCCTATGTACGCCCCCCAGTAGATGTCCATGTCCTCCCCGGCGTACCGCCGGAAGGCCTGGTGCGCGTCCAGCATCACCACGACGTCGTCCACCCCTTCGGGAAATCCCTCCGCCAGCCGCCGCCCGGTCGTGATCTGCACCGGGCGCCCCACCCGGTTCAGCCCCGTACGGTGCCGGGCCACCAGCGAGGAGACGCTGCTGATCCCGGGTATCACGTCGTACGCGAACTCCACCGCGCCCCGCTCCAGCACCTCCTCCAGAATCCCCAGCGTGCTGTCGTAGAGCGCCGGGTCGCCCCAGACGAGGAACGCCCCCGTACCGTCCGGACCGACCTCCTCCTCGATGAGCCGCTCGTAGATCCCCGCCCGCGCGCTCCGCCAGTCCCCGACCGCCGGCGAGTACCCCGCCCCGCCCGCCTTCCGGTCCCGCTCCGGATCGCGCGCCTCCACGACCCGGTACGACCCCGGCTCCAGATGCGCGTCCAGAATCTCCCGGCGCAGCCCCGTCAGCTCACTCTTCGCCTCCCCCTTCTCCAACAGGAAGAACACGTCCGTACCACGCAGCGCCTTGACCGCCTGCAGCGTCAGCTGATCGGGATCGCCGGCACCGATCCCGATGACATGAATCTTTCGCACGGGTCGAGTGTGCCGTACGGCACTGACAGTGGGGGTGGGGAGGCGGAGCTCATGCGCGGGAGTGCCCAGGTGCTGAGTCCGCGTACCGGCCTTTGCCACGTCCTCACGACGGAGACACCTTGTCGTCTCGCATCACCCCGCTGACCGATCCCGCTCACGGCGCGAACAGCCGGCGACTTGCCTGGCCGGCGTCCGACGCCGATTCCATCCCCCTCGGAACCGCCTTTCCGCGCCTGTTCAACAGCCCCGAACAGAAACATCTGGCCGAACTGACCCTCCAGGTTCATCCGGCGGAGCGCCGCCGACGCATCGGCTCGCAGCTCCTCGACGCCGCCGTGGCCGCCGCCCGGGACGACGCCCGCCGCCGCGTCATCGCACAGGCCGAGGCCGGATCGACGGGCGACCACTTCCTGCCCGCGCACGGTTTCCGGAAGGTCCTCACGCGGAGGTTCGCCCGCTTGCAGCCGGCCGACGCGGACACCAGCGCCCTCGCCCGCATCATCGAGCGCCCGCACCCCGGCCACCGGCTGACGTCCTGGCACGGAACGGTGCCCGACGACCTCGCCGAGACGTTCGCCGCCGCACGTCGCGCCATGGACGACATGCCCATGGACGACACGGACTACGGCATCGTCGCCGGGGACGGGGACGGGGACGGGGACGGGGACGGGGGCGGGGACGGGGGCGGGGACGGGGACCGGGCCGCGGCGAAGGCCGTCGAACAGCGCGGCGACCACCTGCACACCGTCGCCGCCGTCGACACCTCCGACGGCTCGATCGCCGGCTTCACCGAGCTGGTCGTCCCCGGCAACGGCACAGGCGACGCCCAGCTCTACGGCACCGGCGTGCTGCCCGAGCACCGTGGACACGGCCTCGGCCGCTGGATGAAGGCCGAGTCGATCCGACACGCCCATGAGCGCTACCCGGACCTCGGCGGCCTCCTGACCGACACCGCTTGGACGGCGGAGCTGGGCCGCTGCCCGGAAAGCGAGTCCGGCGGACTCAGTCCCCGAGCCTGGGCGCCTCCGCCCCGGCGTCGATGACGTCGCCGTCCTTCTCCACCCGCCCCGCCAGCTCCCGGGCCCACGCCCCGACCCCGGCGAGGTCGATCCCGTACGGCCGGGGCTCCCCGCTCTCCACCCCCCACTCCCGTACCGCCCCCGCGCCGCGCCGCAGCAGCCGGGCACCGCCCTTCACGTTCCCCCGAGCCGCGTGGGTGAGCCCCACGGCGACCTGCGCCAGCCCCCGCCACAGCTCCCGCTCGCTCTCGGGCCCCGACTTCCAGGCGTCCTCGAACACCTCGTGCGCGTGGAACGGCTTCCCCGCGTCCAGCAGCGCCTGCGCCTCCGCGACCGTCTCCGCCGGCGACCGTACGATCCCCTCGGGCTGCCGCTCCACCCCGTTCGCGCCGTACGGCAACGGCCGCCCCAGCCCGTCCCGTGGCCGCGCGTTGCGCGCCCGCCCCTCCGTGTCCCGGTCCCGCCCGTCGTCCACCGGCCCAGCCTCCGCGTCTCCCATACGACCGATTGTCCCCTCCCCACCCGAACCCGCTTCGGCCCAGCCCCCTCCGTGGGGTAAAGTGCTGTTCGCGCGATCACGCGGTTCACCGCGAGTAAGCGCATCGGGACGTGGCGCAGCTTGGTAGCGCACTTGACTGGGGGTCAAGGGGTCGCAGGTTCAAATCCTGTCGTCCCGACTCGTGAGAGTCGCAGCTCAGGGCCGGTTTCGGAGAAATCCGAAACCGGCCCTCGGCCGTTCTGGATCGGGCTCGGCAGGGAGCGCGGAGCACGCTGAGGTGTGCCGAGAGGGGCGCGCCAACGGCCGTGATCTTCTGCGCGTCCGGGTGCGGGTAGCCGGCGTCTCCTTCGGGCGCTGAGGCGCATGGACGTGCCCCTCACCGCGTCGGCGTATCCGCCGCCGGATTCGGCCATTCCGCATCCGTCCGCGCCTCGTACGACGGCATCACGCGGCCGGCCGGTGACGCCTTTCGGGTCCCGGCGGCGGGCGTGACCGCACGGGCGGTCAGCAGCCTCGACGCGTGTCTCCCGGGCCGGTGCGCCCAGCCGCGTTCCTCCGATCCGAACGAATGGCCGATTCCCTGCGCCGGCCGAAGGGCGGGAGTGGGTGCGGGACATCTCCGGGTACTCGCGCCGCATCCCAAGTCCCGTACACCGCAAGGGACTTGACGTCATATGAGAGGGAGTCGAACGATGAATCGCAAGCTCTTCAGGACCGCGCTGCCGCTCATGGGCGCCGTCGCCCTCGCCGCCGTCCCGGCGGTGACCGCGCAGGCCGCGCCCGCGCAGGCGGAGCCCTGCGTCCAGAAGGTCGCGGTGGTGAACAACTCGGGGTTCGTGCTCTCCTGGGCCGCGACCACCCGTACCGGGGAGCAGTCGCCGTCGACCGACGCGTACCCCGTGAACCAGACCCGGACCACCGACCTGACGACCACGTCGTTCCCGGAGGGCACCGACCTGCGCCCGTACGTCGACGCCGTCGCCGGCACCAAGAACTACGGCAACCGGTACGTCTCGTACTGCGACAACGGCCAGACGGCGACGTACTCCGTCACCGGGACCACGCTGGACTACTCGGTCACGCTCCTCGACTAGGGCGCTTCTTTTCGGGCCCACCTGCGGGCCGATTGTGGACGCCCTTCCATGAGCCGGAGCAACGGCTCAACGCGACCCCGTCGCACGTCAGTTCACCTCAACGAAACCGGCGCGGCCGAACTCTTGATCAGACTGCGGATGGCGCCGAGCTGTTCGACCTCGAGCGTCACCTCGTCGCCGGGCCGCACCCGGGTGCCCCGCGAGGCGTAGGACAGCATCTCCGCGAACGACCACGACAGGTCCGCCCAGGTTCCGTCGCTGTAAGGCCGGCCGTTGACGGAAGCGCTCATCCGCAGGTCGTAGCCGCGCCCCTTCCGGTGAGGTTCGAGCTCGTCGGGTGTCACGAGCCAGGGTCCCAGGGACGTGGCGGTGTCTTGCCCTTGGCGGGCCCGAGGCCGACCGCGGTCTCGGTGGCCTGGAGGTCGCGGGCGCTCCAGTCGCACAGCACGACGTAGCTGGCGACGCGCTCTGCCGCCCGGTCGGGGTGCACATCGGCGCCCGTCCGGCTGACGACGGCCGCGACCTCCAGCTCGAAGTCCCAGCGTGCCGTCCCCGGTGCCATCGGCACCTCGTCCTCGGGCCCCAGGATCGCGGCCGGGTCGGAGAAGTAGAACACCGGCTGCTCGTACCAGACCGGGCTGACCTCGGCGCCGAATGCGGCGTGCGACGTCACGACGTGGTTCTCGAAGGCCATGAAGTCCCGCACCGACGGCGGGTCGGGGACCGGGGCGAGCAGGGGAGTCGTTGCGGCGGGGAGCCGTTCCCAGGGCCGGGCCCGGGCGTGCTCGGCCCACCCGTCGAGCGGAGTGCCGTCGCGCAGAGCGGCAAGGAGGGGGCGGTCGAGCGCGAGCAGTTCACCGTCGTGGAGGAGGGCGGCATGCTCGCGCCCGTCGGCGGTGCTGCGATAACTGGTCCAGCGCATGGCGGTTCTCCAGGTCAGGCGTGGCAGCTCAGCGGCCGACCATCGTTGAACGTGATCATGTCGGCACAGGCCGCGCCGAGGTCGACGGCCGCGCCCGGTGCGGTGCCGGCATCCTCGGCGTACGCGCGGTGCAGATTGCCGACCAGCCGCTCGGGGTCGAGCAGTTCGGCGTACTCGCCCAGGTCCGCGCCGAGTGCCGCTTCGAGCGGCGAGACGCGCTCGGGGATCCATACCACCGAGGCGTTGTCGGTGTGGGTGGGTGTACCGGCGTACCGCACGTCACACACCAGATCATCGACATGCACCGTGACGCGGTCCTCGAAGGTGAGGAACGGTGGCGCCAGCTCGACGGGCCCCCAGTCGACCTCGGTGAACAGCGGCGCCGAGCGTGGCTCGCCCCCTTCGCGGATGGCGGTGCGAATCCGGTCGTGCCCGATGATGGTCGCACCGGGAAGAGGCGGTTGCCGAACGTGTGGTCGCCGTGGTGGTGGGTGTTGACCAGGAAGCCGGTGTTGTTGATCCACCAGCTGCCGTCCGGTTGCACGTAGGCGAAGATTCCGTCGGCCACCTCGGTGGCCCGGCCGGGTGGCTCGAACCGGTGTGGTCGCGCGGTCGTGCTCACGCGACCGCGCCCTTGCTCTCGGCAATGCGGGCGTTGAGCCAGGCGATCACGTTCCCGGCCATCTCCTCGAACTTCGACGCGGCGCAGTGGCCGCTGTCCGGGATCAGCGTGACCTGGGTGTCGCGCCGGCCGGTGAAGACGACCGTGTCGTCCTGGGGGACGTGGATGTCGTCGGCGCCGTTGATCACCAGCATCGGGGCGTTCGTGTCCTGGTCGAGCAGCGGGCGCAGCGACATGCCTCGCAGCCGCCGGCTCAGCTCGGTGGGCGCCGGACTGCGGTCGAACCCGGCGGCGTTACCGACGATGTCCGCCATCCCGGCGTGCCATTCCCTGTCCGGGGCGAAGGCCGCCTCGACCGGTCCGCCGCAGACGACAGCGCCGTCGACGGTGCCCTTCAGCCCCGTCGCCGCGGCGAAGTAGCCGCCCATCGAGATGCCGAAGTGGAAGACCCGTCCGTCGCCGAGCCCGCGGGCGGCCGCGACCAAGCCGTCAACGACCTCGACACTGTCGGGGGACAGCGGCACCAGGGTCTCCCCGGTGCCCGGAATGTCGAAGGCGAGGACGCGGGCACCGGTCAGATGGGCCAGCGCGGCCCAGGTCCCGTGCAGGTCGATCTTCCAGGTGTCGACCCCGCCGCTGGCCAGGATCACCGGTACGTCGACCGCCAGGCCGGGTGCGCCGAGCAGGTGCACCGGAACCGGAGTGGTGGTCCCGGCGAACGGGACATCGAGGACCCGTCGCTCGAACTCGATCTTCGGGTCGGTGGCAACCATCTGGGCGTAGACGTCGGCCTGACGCCGCAGGGCGGTGCGCTTCGCGTCGTCGGCGAGCGACGGGAACTTGGCCCAGCCGTAGGCGAGGGCGGCGAGATCGAGACGGCCGGACGCGACGTACCGCTCGGCGAGCCGGGACCATTCGCGGACCCAGCCGCCGTCACCGTCGCGCCACATGTCCACGGTGGCGGAACGGACGGCGGCGACATCAGCCGCGTCGAGGCCACCGCCTGTCATCTGGGCGGAGCGCTCCTCGAACAGGATCGCGGGGTCGAGCGGCCACTGGTAGCCCATGGTTGCCTCCTTGAGTGACGCCCGGTCGCGCCACATTCGTTATCGCAGTGAAACTGCGTTAACGCTAGACCCACCCGCGCTCCAAAAGCAATGTCGCTGCGTTAGGCTGCTCCACGTGGCTTCCCCCGACCCTCGTCCTCGTCCCGGCGGCCGGTCCGGCCGGGTGCGCCGTGCCGTGCACGACGCCGGTCTGGCACTGCTTGAGCAGCGCGGAATCCGGGATCTGACCGTCCCCGAGATCGCCGCCCGTGCCGGAGTCCACGCGACATCGATCTACCGCCGCTGGGGGTCGGTCGAGCGGATCGTGGTCGAGGCCCTGCTGGAACGCAGCGAGGAGCGACTCCCGGTACCGGACACCGGGACGCTGATCGAGGACCTGACGCGGTTCGCCGCGGAGGTGATCGCCTATGTGCGCGACCCGATGGCCGCGACCCTGATGCGGACCATGGCGGCAACCGACGACCCGGCGCTGGAGCAGGCACGACTCGAATTCTGGGAGTCCCGCGTCGCCGCGGCCGGCGTGATGGTGAGTCGCGCGGTGGCGCGCGGCGAGGTGCCGGCCGACACCGACGCCGCCCGGGTGCTCGAAACGCTGATCGCACCCATCCACTTCCGCCTGCTGCTCAGCCACGGGTCGCTGGACGACGCGCTGCCCGCGCGGCTTGCCCGGGCCGCCGTCGCGGCCATCGGCTGAGCGGGGTTCAGCGAGTCGTCGTGTGCTGCGGGCAGCGGGGCTCCCGGAAGGTCGGGTGCGGGGCTGCTACCGGTGGTGCTGGACCGTGAGTTCGTGGCCTGTGTCCGGCAGTACGTGTCCCCGTTCGCAGCGGAGGCTCGCGCGGACCGCTGCCCCACACCCCGAGTGAGTGACCGTCAGGGGCGGGCCCTCCGCGCCGGCCAGATGCCGGTCCCCCCACTGCATGAGAGCGGTGAGTACCGGTTGCAGTTCGCGGCCGGCGGGAGTGAGCCGGTACTCGTGGCGTGCCCGTGAGCCCGGTTCGCGGTACTCGATCCGCTCAAGGAGCCCGGAGTCGGTGAGTGAGCGCAGCCGGGCCCCCAGAGTCGCCCGAGAAGCGCCTGTCGCCGCCTGGATCGCGTCGAAGCGCCTTACGCCCAGAGCCACTTCCCGCAGGACGAGAAGCGACCACTGTTCACCCACGACCGCCAGGGCCGCTGCGATGGAGCATTCCCGTGCCATGCCGACAGCATACCTGCGTTTACGAAATGAACTCAGCCTGTTAGCGTGCCGCCATGTCGCCTCAGACCCCTCCTCCTGCCCCGCTCTCGACCACCAGCCGCTCCAAGACGGTCACGTGGAGCAACCCGGAGGTCACGGCCGAGAGCAGCCGCGACCTGCCCGGGATCGAGTTCCTCTCCCAATGGATGCGCGGGGAACGAGCCGGAGCCCCGATCTGCGAGTTGATGGGCTTCACATTGATCGACGTCGAGGAGGGTGCAGTCGTCTTCGCCTCGACCCCGGACGAATCCGTCTACAACCCCATCGGGATGGTGCACGGCGGCATGGCCTGCGCCATGCTGGACTCCGCGGCGGGCTGCGCCGTGCACACCACCCTCCCCGCCGGTGTCGGCTACAGCTCCATCGAGATCAAGGTCAACTTCCTGCGCCCCATCCATGCGCACACCGGCGAGATCTTCGCGCGAGGTCGCGTCACCAAGGCCGGTAAGCGTGTCTGCTTCGCCGAGTCCGACCTGCGCGACTCGGCGGGCAACGTCCTCGCCACCGCCACCAGCAGTTGTCTGATCATCCCGGCTTGACAGCCCTCTCGGACCCAGCGGCCTCCGCCCACACCGTCGGGGTCCGGCGCCGGTACACCGGCACGGCCGGGCCGGCGTCCACCGTTGGTCCGTCCAACCGCGAGCCGGTGGACCACGCTCCAACTCCCGTTCCAGCCTGGCAGTCCGGACTTCGTCGAGCCGAGGTCGTCCCGGCGACACCCTCGACAGAACCCGCGCCCTGCAATCCAGGGGTCCGGCCGACCGGGCACCCCGGGTACAGCGAGACCCTGCTGCCGAGGCAGCCCGAGAGCGTGGCCACCGCCCGGCGTCTTCTTCGTACCGCCTGTGCTGTCTGGGGCTGGACGGAGTTGGCCCAGGACGGGGCGCTGATCGGCTCCGGGCTGGCGGCCAACGTCGTGCAGCACGCCCGGCGGGAGTCCATCCGAGCCGTCATCGACCGCCGCGACGCCGCGCGGGTGCGGCCTGCGTCTTGCGGGGGCGCTGGGCGTCCACTGGGCACGGATGGGCGCCTGCGGACCAACTCCGTCCCAACCGAACCCGACTCGCCCGCCGTTGGCAGAGAGCCCGAGGACGACGAGCAGAACTGATCGACCCAGGGCGCGGCGAGTGAACTCCACCAAGCTGGAGCTTCGTCATCTCGCGGCCGTCTCACACAGGTCTCACGAACTGCAAGGACTGGCGCGGAATTAGCTCCAGCAGCGGCCGTGATCTTGTGTACGGCCGACGCGAGCGGCTGGAGGTCAGCTGGTCGAGGCCGGCGGGGGCTCCAGGGCAGGAGATCCAGGCCAGGGAATCGGCGGTATCCGTTCCAGTTCGTACGGCGGGATCGGGTTGGCGCGGAAGGGTGCTGGAGGTAGGTGTTTCCGGACCTCAACGCCTGGAGTCCTACTGGCCGGTCAGACCGTCGCGCCATCGTCGAGCGGCTTCAGGCTGGTCCTCGCGTGCGCGAGGTGCCGTCTCGATGAGATGCAGCAGGGACCAGGCCACGCCGAAGCATTCGTCGTCGCCGAAGCAGTCCGCCAAGGCGTGGGCCTCCTCGTCGGTCACGGGGCGCTCAATGAGATCCAGGAGAGCTGCCGCGTGTTCGACGGCCTTCTCCAGGGCCTCGTCGGGCTCGCCGTCCTCGGCGGGGAGTTTGCCCAGGGCGGTGAAGTCGGCAACTGCCGTACGGATCACGGCACATCCTTTCTGCCGCGTGGTCACGTTCCACGGCTGGAACATCCGACGGCGTTTCTTCGGGGGCGCGAGACCGTCTTGCGAACGAGCCAGGGGCCGCCGACCTTCTGCGTTCGGCCGTGGAACAGAACGTCTGGCTGTGCACTGATCCGGTTCTTTCACGAGGTCGTGGCGGCGGTTGAGTGAGATTAGGGGGATGTATCCGCCCTCAAGTCGACTCAGCTCGCCGGAGGCTCGTCGGCGATGAGGTCCAGAAGCTGGTCGGGGGTGAGAGTGGTGAGATCGACGGAGCGGTTTTCGAGTACGAGCCGTGTCGACGTCTGCTGAGCGTCGAGTTGTCGGGCGCGCTCGATGAGCTCGCCGGCGCGGCGCCGTTTGAGGATACGGTCGGTGATGTCCGCGACCGCGAGCATGGCCGATGGGATGGACAGCACCAAGGATGTCACCGCGATGGGATCGACGCCCTTGGTGCCCGGGTCGTTCGTCGGCTCCGCTGTCGGAGCCGGTTCGAGTTGGTAGCCCCAGGCCGAGGTCAACTCGGCGACGCTCTTCTCGGCGGCTTCGACGTTCGCTCCGACAAGTTCGATGATCATGATTCCTCGTTTTCGTCGTCAGTGGCTTTGAGTAGCTCATCGAGCCGGTCAACAATGTCTGCGGCACCGATCTTGTCGGCAGCGGATCGACTTGCCTGAAACACCTGTCGGGCCTGGCCGCGTTCGCCCCCGGCCAGCAGAAGTTGCCCCAAGGTAGCCCCGACGACCGTAATGCCGTCCGGCCGTTGAAGCTTCAGAAGGAGCCCAAACGAGGTGACCAGCCGCGGTGTCGCCGCGCTGAGATCCTGGCGACTCAGATCGATTTGCGCAAGGTCCCAGTTGGCTGCCGCGATGCCCTCCATATCACTGAGTCGCTCATGGACCTCCAAACGCTTGAGGTGCAGTTCGAGAGCCTCGTCGACGTTGCCCCGCTGCTGATGGATGTCGGCGATCTTTCCCCAGGTGACCGCGATCGAGCGGGTGTCACCGATCCGTTCGTACACCGGCAGGGCGATCTCATGGCGGATCCGCAATGCCTCGTCGACGTTGCCCCGCTGCTGATGGATGTCGGCGATCTTTCCCCAGGTGACCGCGATCGAGCGGGTGTCATTGATCCGCTCGTACACCGGCAGTTCGACCTCGCGGCGGATCCGCAATGCCTCGTCGACGTCGCCCCGCTGTTCGAGGATGTCGGCGATCTTTCCCCAGGTGATCGCAGCTTCGCGGGTGTCACCGATCCGTTCGTACACCGGCAAGGTGACCTTGCGGCGGATCCGCAATGCCTCGTCGACCTCGCCCCGCTGTTCGAGGATGTCGGCGATCTTTCCCCACGTGACCGCGATCGAGCGGGTGTCATTGATCCGTTCGTACACCGGCAAGGTGACCTTGCGGCGGATCCGCAATGCCTCGTCGACGTCGCCCCGCTGTTCGAGGATGTCGGCGATCTTTCCCCAGGTGACCGCGGCCGAGCGGGTGTCATTGATCCGCTCGTACACCGGCAGTTCGACCTCGCGGCGGATCCGCAATGCCTCGTCGACCTCGCCCCGTTGCAGGTAGATGTCGGCGATCTGGCCCCAGGTGACCGCGATCGAGCGGGTGTCACCGATCCGTTCGTACACCGGCAGTTCGACCTCGCGGCGGATCCGCAATGCCTCGTCGACGTCGCCCCGCTGTTCGAGGATGTCGGCGATCTTTCCCCAGGTGACCGCGATCGAGCGGGTGTCATTGATCCGTTCGTACACCGGCAAGGTGACCTTGCGGCGGATCCGCAATGCCTCGTCGACCTCGCCCCGTTGCAGGTAGATGTCGGCGATCTGGCCCCAGGTGACCGCGATCGAGCGGGTGTCATTGATCCGTTCGTACACCGGCAGTTCGACCTCGCGGCGGATCCGCAATGCCTCGTCGACCTCGCCCCGCTGTTCGAGGATGTCGGCGATCTTTCCCCAGGTGACCGCGATCGAGCGGGTGTCATTGATCCGTTCGTACACCGGCAAGGTGACCTTGCGGCGGATCCGCAATGCCTCGTCGACCTCGCCCCGTTGCAGGTAGATGTCGGCGATCTGGCCCCAGGTGACCGCGATCGAGCGGGTGTCACCGATCCGTTCGTACACCGGCAGTTCCACCTCGCGGCGGATCCGCAATGCCTCGTCGACCTCGCCCCGCTGTTCGAGGATGTCGGCGATCTTTCCCCAGGTGATCGCAGCTTCGCGGGTGTCACCGATCCGTTCGTACACCGGCAAGGTGACCTTGCGGCGGATCCGCAATGCCTCGTCGACCTCGCCCCGCTGTTCGAGGATGTCGGCGATCTGGCCCCAGGTGACCGCGGCCGAGCGGGTGTCATTGATCCGCTCGTACACCGGCAGTTCGACCTCGCGGCGGATCCGCAATGCCTCGTCGACGTCGCCCCGTTGCAGGTAGATGTCGGCGATCTGGCCCCAGGTGACCGCGATCGAGCGGGTGTCACCGGCGTCGGTGAACAGTTCGCGGGCCTGATGAAGCAGGTTCTCGGCCCGGTCGACCTCGCCACGGGTGATCAGGCGGTTGGCGTGGTCGTAGAGGACTGCGGCACGGTCTGCAGGGTCGGTCTGCCGGTCGCTGGACAGGGTCTGCTCGACGGCACGGTGGAGTAGTGCATCGGCCTGGTCGCCGTCGCCGCTGGTGACGGTCGCGTCGGCGACGGCTCGTAGCAGGGCGATGGAAATCTCGTGGTTGTGGCGGTCGAGGAGCGCGATCGCTTGGTGGCCGAGCTCGGCGGCGATGGAGGCCGGGCCTTGCCGCAGGGCGGACACAGCCGCAGCGGCGCAGTCGGCGGCGATGCTCGGATTGTCGGCGGCCAGGGCGAGTTGGGTCAGTTGCAGGTCCAGGTCGCCGGCGCGGGCGGGTTGAGGTGTCGCACCGCCCCACTGGGCGTACAGGGGCTCGGCCACCACGCCGGCGAGGGCGGCCCGCTCGTCGGCAGTGAGGGGCGTCAGGCGGCCGGCCGCAAGGGCGTTGACGGCCAGGGCCGGGACGTCGGGGCGGTGCTGGTCGGGGAAGGTGTCGAGGAGTCCGAGGCCGCACAGGCGGGAGGCCGAGCCGCCGACGGCGGCGGCGAGTACGTCGATGACGGGTACCGGTACCGGGACGGTGAACAGGGTGCAGGCGCGGAGCAGGTCGCGGTGGGTGGGTCCGGCCTGGTCGAGGAGGGTGTCGAGGGCCAGGTTCTCCAGGAACGCGCGGATGTCGGAGTTGTCGGCCGGGAGGTCACCCTGTTGAAGGTAGGCCTCCATGCCGGCGACGGCGGCCTCGGCGTGTTCCTGGTCGACCTCGCTGCCGTAGACCAGGCGCAGCCCGATGAGGTCCTGCAGCCCGGGGTTGCCGCGGCTGACGTCCAGGGCCCGCCGGGCCAGATCGGCGCGCTGGGTCAGGTACTCGGGCGGGGCGAGGTCCTGCTGACGGCGCTGGAGTTTGCGCCGGGCCGCCGAGGACAGGGGCCGCAACTGGACCGGTTCCAGGCGGGTTTCCAGGCCGCCGAGAGTGAAGGTGTAGCGGCTGGTGACCAGTATTCGGCTGTCGGTGAGGGCCGGCTCGAACGCGGAGAGCACGTCGGCGAGCACGGTGGCGTACTCGGGGTCGACCCGGTGCGGGCCCTCGGGGGCGGGAATCAGGATCTGTTCGAGATCGTCGATGATCAGGAGGAGGGGCTTGCGAACGGCGTCGAGTTCCTGGGCGCATGGTCCGGCCAGCAGGTCGATCAGCAGCGGTTTGAGGCGCTCCGGGTGCTGGCGGACCTCGGCGCGCCTGTCTTCGACGAGGGTGCGGGCGTCCGGGTTGGCGGCGACGGCGTCGGCGATCGCGTCGAGGATCGCCGCCGGGGTGTAGTCGCCGAAGACGACCGCGACGGACCGGTTGGGGTGACGGTCGGCGATCCGGGCGGCCAGGCTCGACTTGCCCAGCCGGCCCTGCCCGCGGAGCAGGACCCCGGCCTTCTGCCCGCCGCGCAGGGCCCGCAGCGCGTGCTGCATCTCCGGGCGGCGGCCCACGAACATCTCCGCCGCCGCGACCGGCAGTTGATGCTTGCGGTCCAGGAACGTCTTGGTGACATGATGCGGGGGAACCATCTGCCGTTTGCGGTTGCCCGCGACCAGCCGGCCGCCACCGGTCGGCCCCAGCCACAGCCGCGCCAGATGCCAGTCGGCGCGCACGTACTCATCGGAACACGCCAGCAGTTGGCTGCGGGCGCCCGCGACGGCCTCGGCCACGTCGACACGGCGGCTGAGCAGCCGGTACAGGTGCTCGGCGAAAAGAGTTGCGGCCTGGTCGCTGACCGAGCCGTCCCAGCCGATGACGGCGGGAATCCCGGCGGACACCAGCCCGGTGGCCATCGAGTGCGCCACCGACACGCCGGGATCGGCCGTCGGACCGCCTCGGCGGCCGGCTCCGGCCGGAACATGTCCGGTCACATCGGCGCCGGTGGCGGTCAGGCAGGCCGACACGAAGGCGAGCCGCGGCCGGGGGGTCAACAGGCCCACCAGCGCCTCGGCGGTCGTCGGACGCCCGTTCCCGAGATCGTCCTCCATCAGCAGGACCGGGGTGGCGGGCCCGTCAGGACCCGGGCGCCAGTTGTGCAGCCCGTGACACGACAGATGAACCACCGGCATCCCGCCGATCTCGGACAGCCGCAGGCCGAGATGCTCCGGGTTGCCGGAGTCCTCGACCACGAGATCGAGACTCGTCTCCCCGACGGCGTTGAGGATGGCCGTCTCCTCGGCCTCGAAGTCCAGCTCGTGCTGGTCCCGGGGTGCCGAGGCCATGAACGCCACCCCGAGCCGGTACCCGTCCACGTCCTGCGCCGGGCTCGGGGCACCGAGCCGACGCGCCGCGGCGAACGACTTCGATGCCGCGGCGAGGAATCCGCCCTCGGGGGCGGCCAGCAGCTCGTACGGTGCCCGCAGCAGCGCCCACGCCGCCACGGACGGTCTCGCCGGCGCCCGGACCTCGAACACCAGCGGCGTCGGCGCCTCGTCGAGCAGGCGCGTCAACTGGCCGAGGTCGCCGTCGAGCCACCGGTACAACGCGCGTCCCACCGCGAGCAGCGCCTGATCCCTGGAGCCGTTGCGCACGGCGTCCACGTACTGGCCGGCGACGGAGTTGAGCAGGTCGACGTCGGGAGTCCGCAGCGTCCTACGGGGTCCGACCCGCCGGCCATCAACGACCAGCTCAAACCCGTTGTCGTCCACGACCAGCCCGGTGACCATGCGTCATCCTACCGTTGCTGAGCGCCGCCACTCCAGGTTCTTCCACCGGACCGCGCGGCACTCCCGACACTGAACTGCACGCAGAAAGGAGCGCGGAGGAGGACTCGGAGGAGAGCCGCCGTCTGATCCTCGACGGCCGTACCCTTCAGCCGCCCGGCATCCCGATCACAGCCCGCACGGCCTGCGCGACCGGTTGCCCCACCGCGCCCACCGTCGCGGCGACCCCGGCGATGGCCATCAGTGCCCGGTGCCGCTCCTGTGGCGGGACGGGGGTGGTGTGGCTGACGGCGGGCAGCGCCTCGTCCAGGAGGGCCGCGCTGCTCCGGAGGATCTGCGGCTGGGCGCGCAACTCCAGGATCTGGGCGTGTAGTTCGGCGAGGGCCGCGATGACGGCGGGGTCGAGTCGCCCGGATGCGTCGGTGCCGATCCGGGTCTTGACGATGCCCTGGTGGCCCTGGCCGCCGTGGATGGTGACGCTGTCGCCGTAGTGGTAGCTGTTCCCGCTCATGTCGCGATCCCCACGTTTCCGATCCCGCCGTACATGTTCACGTTGTCGCCGAAGTGATAGCTGGCCGGTGAGACCGTCAGCCGTTCCTCCACGACCTGGAACTCCGTCTCGGGGTGCTCGATGGCGTAGGAGATCTGGCCGACGAGCTGGTCCGGGTACCGCGGGTTCGGGCTGGTGACGACCGCGGCGGAGGCGCTGTTGGTCTGGACGGCCAGGACGTACTGGGGCGGCGCGGTCCAGATCCGCATCGCCTCGATGAAGAAGTACACCGCGGCGGAGAAGGCGATGAGCCACACGAACCCGAGGTAGCCGAGACCCGTCTGTCCTCCGGTGCCGATCAGGAAGGGCAGCGCGGGGAGGGTGCTGAGGAAGGCGACGACCGCGGTCCCCGCCGTGTACGTGAGCCACCGCGTCACCGCCTCCCGTCGCCGGGGTTGCGGCATCGAGGTGCGGACGCGGGTGATGTTGTGCAGCGGATAGGCCGCCGTGCCGATCCACAACAGCCGTTTGCTCACCCGCAGTTCCAGCCGGGCCCCGGCCATCGGTGCCAGGGGAGGCGGTGAAGGGGGCTGGTGCGGCACGGAGGAGGCGCGGAGGCAGACCGCCGTGAACGGCGTGGAGGGGCTGAGTCTGTCGGCCGTGGCCCGCGCCGTGGGCGTCACCCCGCCTGCCCTCTACCGCTACTTCGACGGCCGGAAGGGGCTCGCGCTCGCCGTCTGCGAGGACGTGACGGCGGAACGCGTCGCGGTCGTCTCCGGCGCCGTGGACCGCGCGGGCCGTGAGGATCTCGGCGCCTGTCTGTACGCCGCCACGCGGGCGTTCTTCGACTGGTCGATCGCGCACCCGGCCGAGTTCGACCTGCTGATGGGGGCCGGCTACGCCCGGCCGGCCTCCTTCGTGGAGGCGTTCGAACCGGTCTTCGTACGGGAGTTGGGCCGGCTCTACGTCTCACTCTTCACGGAACTGCTGAACCGGACGGGACTTGAGTATCCGGAGGACGACCGGCTCGACCCCTCGCTCGCGCGGAACCTCACCGCGTACCGGCAGCTCATGGGAGCGGCGGAGGACTTTCCGCTCGGCGTGGTGCTCACGATGATCACATGCTGGCGGCAGATCTACGGTCTGACATGCATGGCGGTGTACGGCCACATGGCCACCGCCTTCGACGACTTCATCGCGCTGTTCGACCACATGCTGGACGACCTCCTCGCCGGGCTCGGTCTGCTACGAGGCCCCGGGCAGGGATGAGGAGTACGGCCCCGCACCTCACGACAGGTCCGCCCCCTCCTCCTCTCTCAACTGCCATTCCCTGACCGAAAGAGCACGGTCGTGCAGTTGGCCGACCCGCATGGCCTCCCCGCGCGTGGTCACCCTCGGCAGCGGGGTGAAGTCGTCGGGAAGTACGTCCAGCAGGCTCAGTACGTGTTCTCCCGTACGCAGACCGATCAACAGCATGCACCGCAGGTGGTCCGGCAGTTCCGGGCGGTGGGACAGGCTGTGCCACATGACCGGCCACAGGTAGTGGACTCCGTCGGGCGCCGCGTTCGCCCGTACCCACGCCGGGTCCAGGCGCTGGCTCAGCCCGAGGGCAAGTGCGCGTTCCTCCAGCCGCGACAGCGAGGCGGAGTCAATGGCCTTTACCGTACGGGGCAGTTGCCGATCGGAGTGCATCGCTACGGTCCTTCGGGTGAGATACGGCGGTCGGTGGGACCCGGGGCCGGACCGGCGGGCCGCCACTTCAGGTCGCGGAGAACCGCCACGGCCCACTGATAGTGACCGTTCGCCCGGATCGGCTCGCCCTCCCGCGCGTACAGGTCGCAGGTGAGGATGGCGATGATCTCGGCGTAGGCGCGCAGCAGTTGGGCGCGTGGGCGGGAAGTTCGTTCGGCGGCCCGGTCCAGCAGTTCGCGCCAGACCGTGAGGCGGTCGGGGTCGTACTGCCGGTAGGAGACGCAGGCGCCGGCCATGTCGTAGAGCGGGTCGCCGGTCATGGTGAAGGTGCCGAAGTCGATGACGGCGCCGACGGTTGTCCCGTCGAGCATGAGGATGTTGTCCGGGTACAGGTCGCCGTGGATGACGGCTTCGGGGCCCGCGTAGGGGTTGGCCAGGGCGGCGCGGAGATCGTCCACCAGGGTGGGGAAGTTGGGGATGTCTTCGGCCAACGTGTCGGCTACGGACGGGAGTTTATCGGTCAGCAGCCGGTCGAGGAAGCGGTGCCAGTCGGGGGCGGACGGTTCGCCGGGGGCGGTCAGGAGCATCCGGTGGCCGGACCCGGCCGGGGCGGACAGCGCGCCGAGCGCGTGGACGGCGTCCAGGTAGACGTCCTTCGACCGGGACGCGGTCAGGTCGCAGGCCTCTCCCATGGGCCTTCCCGGCAGCCGGGTTTCGAGAGCGGCGAGCAGGGGGCCGTGCGGCTCGACGGCGTGGATGCGGGGCAGGGCGTAGGGCACGGCACCGCGGTCGAGGCGGTCGTAGAAGCCGCGCAGTGTCTCCAGGCGGGCTCGCTGTGTGCCGTCCGGGTCGGCGTACACCTTGAGGACTCGCCGGGGGCCGAGGCCGTACACCTTGGCCTCGGTGCCCGTGGCGATCAGGCGGCTGTGATCGAGACCGTGGGCGGAGAGGAGTTCGGTCTCCGCCTCGGCGGTGATGTAGTCGACGTCTCGGCGGTGGATCACGGGTGGCTCCGGGGGAGGCGGGGGCGGCCGGGCCGGCGGGTGCGGCCGTCGGCAGTATGCGGTCCAGCCGTAGGTCCAGCCGTATGCGGGCGTCGGGAGAATTCTCGCCGCCTCGCATCTGCGAGCCCGGCCGTAGCGCCTCTCGCGGCAGGGCCGGTGCTTCGGAGCGGCGCACCGACCGGCTGGGACGCCTGTCCGTCGGCGGTGGCCGTTTGTGGCGGATGCCATGCCTTGAGGCGGAAAGGCTCGCAGATGCCCGGTTGAGCGGCGGTTTGCCGCTGTGGCGACGGATCGTCGTCCCCGCAAGACTTGAGGGAATCGTGCCTGGAGGCGGGTGGATCATGAGTGCCATCGAACAGTCCGTCGAGGTCAAGGTGCCGGTGCGTACGGCGTACGACCAATGGACGCAGTTCAAGAGCTTTCCCCGGATGATGAAACCCGTGCTGCGGGTGGATCAGGTGGGGCCCGCGATGACGCGCTGGAAGGTGCGGGTCGGGCTGTTTCCCCAGGAGTTCATGGCCGAGATCGTCGAGCAGCGGCCGGACTCGCTGATCGCCTGGCGCGATGCGGAGCGGCACCCCAGGCACTGGGGCGAGGTGTACTTCCGCGCGGCCGGACCGGACCGGGCGGTGATCGAGGTGCATCTGCACATCGAGCCGCACGGCCTGCTGGACCGGCTGCCCGGCTCGGCCAACCGGGTGAGTCAGGCCGTCCGCGAGGCGCTCGACAACTTCAAGGAAGTCATCGAGGGGCTGGGGGCCGCGAACGGTGCCTGGCGCGGCTCCATCCACCACGGCCGGGTGACCCCGTCGGAGCCGAACCCGCCCAGGAGCCGGGTGCCCAAGTGGCCCGTGGGCTGACCTCCGGGCGACAGGCCGGCCGGGGATCAGGGGCCGGCCGGAACCGGAGACCACGGGCCGGTCAGAAGGGGGGCGCGCACGTTCCGCCGGACACAGCGAGAGGCAGTTCCCATGAAGAAGGCGCCGAAGCACGAACCCGATGAGCCGCTGGTCGTCACCCCGCCCAAGAAATGGGCCGCGGGCGTGCCCGCGGTGACGCACGCCCTGGAGTACTCCCTCGACGAGACGACGCTGCGCACCACCGCCACCACCCTGCTGACGATGAACCAGGTCGGCGGCATCGACTGCCCCGGCTGCGCCTGGTCCGACCCCGCGCCGGGCCACCGGCACATGAACGAGTACTGCGAGAACGGCGCCAAGCACATCAACGACGAGGCCACCGCGCGCCGGATCACCCGCGACTTCTTCCGCGCGCACCCGGTGTCCTGGCTGAACGAGCAGTCGGACCTGTGGCTGAACCAGCAGGGCCGGCTCACCGAGCCCATGGTCAAGCGCCCCGGCTCCGACTACTACGAGCCGATCAGCTGGCACGACGCGCTGGGCCTGGTCGCCGACGAGCTGAAGGCGCTCGACCACCCCGACGAGGCCGTCTTCTACACCTCGGGACGGGCCAGCAACGAGTCGGCCTTCCTGCTGCAGCTCTTCGCCCGCGCCCTTGGCACCAACAACCTGCCCGACTGCAGCAACCTGTGCCACGAGACCAGCGGCTTCGGGCTGCACGAGACCCTGGGCACCGGCAAGGGCACGGTCGCGCTCGAGGACTTCTACCAGTCCGACCTGGTCTTCCTGGTCGGCCAGAACCCGGCGACCAATCACCCCCGCCAGCTGTCCGCGCTGGAGAAGACCAAGGACAACGGCGGCAAGATCATCTCGGTGAACACGCTGCCCGAGGCGGGCCTGATGCGGTTCAAGAACCCGCAGCAGATCCGGGGCGTCATCGGCGACGGCGTCAAGATCTCCGACCTGTTCCTGCACATCCGCAGCGGCGGCGACCTCGCCCTGTTCCAGGGCATCAACCGGCTGCTCCTGGAGGCCGAGGACGCGGCCCCCGGCACCGTGCTCGACCACGACTTCATCAACGACCACACCTCCGGCTTCGAGGAGTTCAGCCGGCACGCCCGCACCGTCTCGTGGGACGACATCCTCACCGCCACCCAGCTCACCAAGGAGCAGATCGAGGAGGTACGGGACTACGTCCTGCGCGCCAAGCGCGTCATCGTGTGCTGGGCCATGGGCGTCACCCAGCAGCGGCACGGCGTGCCGACCGTCCGGGAGATCGTCAACTTCCTGATGCTGCGCGGCAATCTGGGCCGGGTCGGCTGCGGCGCGAGCCCGGTGCGCGGGCACAGCAACGTCCAGGGCGACCGCACCATGGGCGTGTGGGAGCAGATGCCCGACGAGTTCCTGGACGCCCTCAAGGCCGAGTTCGGCTTCGATCCGCCCCGCCACCACGGCATGGACTCCGTCAAGGCCATCCAGGCCATGGGCGAGGGCAAGGTCAAGGTGTTCCTGTCGCTCGCGGGCAACTTCGTCCGTGCCGCCCCCGACACCCACGTCACCGACGACGCGATGCGCAAGTGCCGCCTCACCGCGCAGATCTCCACCAAGCTCAGCAAGGCGCACACCGTCACCGGCGACACCGCGCTGATCCTGCCCTGCCTGGGCCGCACCGAGATCGACATCCAGGCGAGCGGCGTGCAGTTCGTCACCGTGGAGAACACCTCCAGCGAGGTGCACACCTCCTTCGGCAAGCTCCGCCCCGCCTCCCGGCTGCTGCTCAGCGAGGTCGCCATCCTGTGCCGGCTCGCCGACCGCTACTTCGACGGCAAGTCCACCATCCCCTGGCGGGACTTCGAGTCGGACTACGGCAACATCCGCGACCGGGTGGCCCAGATCATCCCGGGCTTCTACGACTTCAACCGGCGCGTCGCCCGCCCCGGCGGCATCAAGCTGCCGAACCCGGTCAACGAGGGCGTCTACGCCACCGCCAGCGGCAAGGCCATGTTCACCTGCAACGACTGGGACATGTCCACGGCGCCGCCCGGCCATCTGGTGCTCCAGAGCATGCGCTCGCACGACCAGTGGAACACCATCCCGTACACCGACAACGACCGCTACCGCGGCATCCACGGGCGCCGGAACATCATCATGATCAACCCGGACGATATGGCAGAACTCGGCCTGTCCAGGGGTGAGTTCGTGAACATCATCGGCGTCTGGGACGACGGCGTGGAGCGCCGGGTCGACGGCTACGAGGTCATCCCGTACCCCACCACCAAGGGGTGCGCGGCGGCCTACTACCCCGAGGTGCAGCCGCTGGTGCCGCTGAACAGCATCGCCGACATCAGCAGGCAGCCCACGTCCAAGGGGATCGTGGTCCGGCTCGAACCGGGCACCGCGCCTCCCGGCACCAAGCCCACCGAGTTCCGCGACTGAGGCACGCAGGCCGGGTCAGACGGGCCGGACCGATGTCACCGCGTAGACGACCGCGGGACTCGGTACCGGCCCGCTGCACGTCAGCCGGTACGGCCCCGTGCGCCGGGCGCGCAGGGTGACGTCGAAGGCCGTGGGGCGCGGCGCGTGGAGTTCGACGCGGACGCGCCAGTCGTCGCCGTCGCGGACCGTGTCGGTGACGGTGTAGGCGTGCCGGGCGGCCGGGCCGAAGCGTTCGAGGAGGGCCGCCACCGCGACCTGCTGCACGGGAGCGAGGTCGGTGTAACCCCTCAGATGCTCCGCCTGGATGCGCCCCGCCAAGTGCTCCTCGATCACCCCGACGGCGGATGCGGCGTCGAGGCGGCCGTAGTACACGCCGTCGGGCAGGACGACGACGTTGGCGGCGAACCGGTCACCGCCGACGTGCGTGCACTCCCACACCAGGTTCGGCCAGCGCTCGCCGAGCACCCGCGCCACGGGCCGGCCGCGTACGGCGCAGCAGATGTCGTGCCGGCCGTGGACGCAGACCAGGACGACGGGCGGCTGGCCGAGCCCGCCGGGGGACTGGAGGGCGTCGGCGATCTCCACCAGGTCCTCGTCGCTCGTCCACGTGCCCCAGCGCTGGCGGTACGCGCCGGAGCGCTCGTAGTGCAGGACCGCCCACCGGCCGGGACCGGCGGGCCGGGGCCGGGCGGTGCGCCTGATCAGGAGGATGCGGGCGCGGACGGCGTGGGCGGCGGACCAGACGAGGGCCTTGACCTCCGGGGCGAGACCGAGGCCGTCGAAGCCGTTGGAGGGCCAGCCGCCGCGGTACTCGATCAGCACCCACACGGCACCGCGCGGGGCCGTGCCCGCGAGCGAGTCGCCGCGTATCCGGGCGGCGTCCGCGCAGAAGAAGCGGTCTGTGGTGGTCACCGGAGCGGCTACTGTCCGGCGGGCACCAGTACGCCCGCTCGCAGCAGCCTCCCGGCGAGCGCGAGGCCGAGTTCACCGGCCGCGTGGACCTCGCCGTCGAGCAGGCGGGTCACCGCGGGCAGGTCGGTCTCCGGGAAGTCGAGCCAGCCGACCCGTGTCATCAGACGTGCCCCCTCCAGCCGGGCTTCCAGCGCCTCGCGCAGCCGCAGCGGTGAGCCGGGGGCGAGGCCGTCCACGGCGGCGAGCTGGGACAGCGGCCCGAGCGGGGCCGGGCGCCCCTGGGCCCGGCGGCCGCGGTGGAACAGGGGCGCGGAGTCGGCCCCGGCGACGGCGGCCGCGAGGTGCTCGCGGACTTCGTCGATCGCCTCCGCCGTCCCATGGGGGCCGAGCGGCAGCGAGGCGCGCATCCCGGGGTCCTCGCGCAACGCCGTCAGCGCGGCCTCGGCGAGCTGCTCGGCCAGCGCGTGGCGCGTCCACACGTGGACGCCGAGCGTCAGGTGGATCGACACCTCGCCCTTCGCCCGGGCGGCGTGCAGCCAGCCGCGCGGGAGGTAGAGCACGTCCCCCGGTTCGAGCACGGTGTCGATGTACGCGGGCCCCTTCGCGGCCTCGGCCACGGCCGCCCGGTGCTCGGTCCAGGGCTGCTCGCGCAGCGGGTCCGGGTGGACGGGCTCGTGGACGAGCCAGCGCTTGCTGCCCTGGATCTGGAGGACGAAGACGTCGTGGACGTCGTAGTGATCGTCGAAGCCCTGGTTCTGCGGGGGAGTGACGTAGGCGTTGGCCTGCACCGGGTGGCCCAGCTCCGCGCTCAGCGCGGCGCACAGGCCGCCGACCGGCTCCCATGTGCGGTGCAGTGCCTGGAGGACGAGCGTGGCGCCGTCCGCGAACAGCCGCCACAGCGCCGTGTCGTCGAGCTGGTCGGCGATCGTGGCACCCACGCCGCCGGGCGAGGTGAAGGACGACTCGGGCACCACGGCGCCGTCCTTGGCGACCCGGAAAAAGGGCGTGCGCAGCCCCCGGCGCGCGACGAGCTCGTCCACGGCACCGGCGTCGAACACGTCCGAGAAGTCGCTCGCGCCCCGCGTGAGCAGCGCGGTCCGCGACCACACGTCCCGCGCGAAGTCCTCGAAGCCGAGGCCGGTCAGCCGGCGCTCCAGAATCCCGGCGCCCGTGGGGGTGCCGGGATTCCGTGAGCCGGTCTGTGAGCCGGTCCGTGAGCCGGTCCGTGTGCCGGGTCGAGATCCGGTTCGGGAGCCGGTCCGTGAGTCGGTCAAGAGCCGGCGCCGCCGTCCGCGCTGCCGTCGGCACCGCCGTCGTGCACGCCGGGCTCACCCGCGGCGCCACCGTCGGCGGGCCCCTCGGCTCCGCTGTCCGCGCTGCCGTCGGCGCCACCGTCGTGGACACCGGGCTCACCGGCCGCACCGCCGTCCGCCGGGCCCTCGGCCCCGCCATCGGCACCGCCGTCGTGCACGCCCGGTACCCCGGCCGCGCCACCGTCCGCCGGCCCCTCGGCCCCGCTGTCCGCGCTGCCGTCCGCTCCGCCGTCGTGCACGCCGGGCTCGCCCGCCGCGCCGCCGTCGGCGGGACCTTCGGCGCTGCCGTCCGCGCCCCCGTCGTGCACGCCCGGCTCACCCGCCGCGCCGCCGTCCGCAGGGCCTTCGTGCTCGTTCGGATCCTTGGACATGGCCACAGTTCCTCCTCGGCATCGACATGGTGTGCCCCGCCACCCGCCCGACGGCACCACACATGGCCCTCCGGCGGTACGACGACGGCACTCCGACCACGGTCACCCAGAAACGGGCGGCCTGCATCCGGTGGCATCCGGGCCCGGGCCGGAGACCGGCGGCTGCGCCGGCCGCAGCTGCGTCAGCTGTAGACGAGCAGGTAGTCGCATGTGCTCGTGCCGTCGTGGATCGACGTGTCGCTGTTGAGGATGTAGAAGGAGCCCGCGAAGCCGGAGGTGGTCATCTTGGGGACCACGATCAGGGTCTGGTCCGCCATGTTCAGGGAGTTCGGGCGTACCACGTTCCGGTAGAGGAGGGTGAAGAGGTTGTCGCGGAGGTTGGGGAGGCGGAGGATGCGGTACACGCGGTCGCCGCTGCCGGCGGGGCCCGAGACGGGGGACTGGTTGGCCGGGTCGGCCCAGGCGGAGGGCTGGGTGGCCATGCGGCCGTCCGTTTCGAGCTGCTGCAGCCGCCGCTGGGTGCTTTCCCGGACGGCGGCCATGTGAATGTGCAGCTGCTGGAGGCGGCGGGCGCCCTGGGAGTTGATTCCGAGCCCGATATACGGGGCCTGCACGGGGACGTTTCCGCCGCTTCGCGCGTTCTCCCATGCCTCGTGCCAGTAGTTCGGCGCCGCGTCGGTGTGGATAAACGGGCATTCGATACCGGTGATCCGGCAGGTGGGCAGCGTGAGATAGTTGTGCGTGTTCCGGGGCGCGCCGTGCAGAATGATGTAATGCGGGGTCATCGCCAGGCAGTCGGGCCTGGGCTGCGGCGGCGGAGGGACGATCCCCTGCGTGCAGTACTGGACGTCGTGCCACAGCGGGTCGTCGTCGGTGGGGCTGCCGCAGATGCCCTGGAGCGAGGCAGGCGGGCAGGCCACGGGCCCTCCGGGAGGGGCCGTGGAGCACGACGGGTGGGGCGAGGGGCCGCCGCCGGGTGCCGGTCCCGCCGCCGCGGGCGTGCTCACCGTCGCCGCCGCGCCGGTCAGGAGCGCGGTGGCGCCGACGGCACCGGAGAGGGCGACGAATTTCCGCCGGGGTACTTCGTCCGCATTCCTCTGGTCATTCATGTGGTCATTCACGCGTGAACTCCTGGAGCGAGAGAGGGGATTTCCGTCCCGGCTTTCTTTTTGTCGCCGATCCGCTCACAGGGTAGGGATGGAGAAAGGGATTTCCCATCGGCTGAACGGGTTGGTGTCACGTGTTGCGCCATTGAGCGGTATTCCATTTGTTGTATTCCGTGGACCGTGCGGTGGGGAATCGCGCATCTCCGGTCGCCGGTAAAGTGCCGTCCGATGCCGAAGAACCGCCAGCCCCTGGAGCCCTCCGAGCCGGTGCGGGTGCCCGCGCAAGGCGCCGGCTGGCTGCCGCACGGCTTCCACCTCGGCCCGCACGCGCACGAGCACGGGCAGCTCGTCTACGCCGCCGCCGGCACGCTGGCCACCACGACCGAGCGCGGCACCTGGGTCGCCCCGGCCCACCGCGTGACCTGGACGCCACCGGGATTCGCCCACTCCCACCGCTTCTACGGCCGCACCGACGTACGCCTGCTCACCGTCCCCCTCGGACTGTGCGGCGAACTCGTCGACCAGCCCAGCGTGTTCGCGGTCAGCCCGCTGCTGCGCGAGGCGGTCCTGACGCTGACCGGCGACCGGCCCGAGAGCCGCCCCGGCGCCCACGCCCGGCTGCTCGCCGTCGTCGTGGACGAGCTGTCCGACACCCCCGAACAGTCACTGCACCTGCCCGAACCCCGCGACGACCGGCTCCGCGCCGTCACCGACCTCCTGCACGCCGACCCCGCCCGGACCGCCACCCTCGCCGAGCTGGGCCGCAGGGCGGGGGCCAGTGAGCGCACCCTGAGCCGCCTCTTCCACGCCGAACTGGGGATGAGCTTCCACCGCTGGCGCACGACCCTGCGCATCCACCACGCCCTGGCCCACCTTACCAACGGCCTCTCGGTCACCGACACGGCGATGGTGTGCGGATGGTCCAACCCGTCCAGCTTCATCGACGCGTTCACCGAGGTGGTGGGGCAGACGCCGGGGCGCTATCAGGCGGATCTTCGCGGCGGTACGAAGTAGCCCCTGGCCCTCCTGCGAGAGTTGGCGGGTTTTCGGTATCCGCTGTCCCTTCACCGGTGGTTGACGGTCGAGGGCGGGCTCCAGAGTGGTGGCGGATCGACCGCTCTGAGCACGGAGGCTCGTACACACATGACCGCGACACACGAACAGACCACCACCGTCGTCATCGTCGGAGCCGGCGTCGCCGGCCTGGCGCTCGGCAACTTCCTGCTGCGCAACGGCGTCGGCTGCGTCGTACTGGAGAAGCACAGCCGTGCCTACGTCGAGCAGCGCCAACGGGCCGGAACCATCGACGGTTTCGGGGTGCGCATGTTCCGTGAGTGGGGGCTCGAAGAGGTGCTGGAGGGCGACTCCGTCCCCGAGAGCGAGGGCGCCTTCTTCATCGACGGGGAGGCGATGCCGATCGAGGTGGACGACGACAACGAGAGCCTGTACTGCCCGCAGCAGGTCCTCGTGCGCAACCTCACCGACGTCTTCCTGCGCGACGGCGGCGATCTGCGGTACGAGGCCGCCGATGTGGCGCTGGAGAACCTGGAGGGTGTCAACGGCGGGCGTCCGCAGGTCCGTTACCGCGATGCCGACGGCACGTGGAGGGTCCTCGACTGCGACTACATCGCGGGCTGCGACGGTTTCCACGGCGTCAGCCGGCGTTCCGTCCCGGCCGGCGCCCTCACCGAGTACTCCCACCAGTACGGCTACTCCTGGCTCAGCGTCCTGGCCGCCGTCCCGGCGAACCCGTCCGGCATGGCGATCCACGAGCGCGGCCTCGCCGGGATGATTCCGCGCGGTGCGCGGGCCAGCCGTGTCTACCTTCAGTGCGCCGTGGACGACACCCCCGAGCAGTGGCCGGACCAGCGGGTCTGGAGCGAACTGGAGGCCCGGTTCGGCATCGCGGTGCCGAGCGGCGAGATCGTCTCCAAGCAGATCGTCCCGCTGCGCAGCGTGGTCTTCGAGCCGATGAGCCACGGCAGGCTGTACCTCCTCGGCGACGCCGCCCACATCGTTCCCCCGATGAGCGCGAAGGGCATCCATCTCGCCCTCCACGACGCCGAGATCTTCGCCCGTGCCGTCATCCGCCGGGCGGAGCACGGCGATTCGAGCCTGCTCGACGGCTACTCGGACACCTGTCTGCCCCACATCTGGAACTACCAGGCCTTCGCGACCTGGGTCACCGACGTCATGCACAACGCCGGTGACACCACCCACGAGGGAGAGTTCCGCAAGCAGGTCGCCCGGGCCGAACTCCGGCGCCAGTTCACCTCCGAGGCGGCGAGCAGGCTGTTCGGGGAACTCACGGCCGGGACCAACTAGGCGGCGCCGTAACGGCGTTGCTCCTCGACGGCGTGCCCCTCCTCAGCGGTCGACGGGCGCCACGCCGGCCAGCCCCGTCTCGCGCAGGACGCGTGTCACCGTGTCCTCCAGGGTGCTGTCGGCGGGGACGACGGTCTCGATGCCGCCGGGGAGCAGGTCGCGTTCGCGGTACCAGTCGCGCAGGTGGGCGTGGGTGACCGCGGCCTGGAGTGCGGGGTCGGGCTTCGTCGCGTGGCGGAGCAGGGTCTCCTGGAGGGGGACGTCGAGGTAGTAGCAGCGGGTGACGCCGAGGTGGTCGCGTACGAGGTCCTCCAGCATCGTGGCGTACCGGTCGGCGTAGAGGATGCCCTCGACGACCGTGTGGAACCCGGCGTCCAGGGCGTAGCGGGCCGTCATGCCGATCAGGCCGATGTTGGCCGCGCCGGGGCGGTCCCGTTCGCGCAGGACGACGCGGCGCAGGTTGTCCTGTCCGACCAGGGCCAGGTTGCGGCCGAAGCGTTCGCGCAGCCCGGCCGCGACCGAGGACTTGCCCGAGGCGCTGTTCCCCCGCAGGACGACCAGCCGCGTTTCTCCGGTTCCCACCGTCACGACGGGCACGATAGCGGGCAGACCTCCGCCCCGGGGCTGCCCGAGAACGGGTTCTTCCCCTTCAGCACTCCAGGTACCAGGTCGCGGCGAAGGGCTGGAGCACCAGGAGGACGAAGGCCGCGATCAGGAGCCGTACCGCGATCAGGAGCCAGGTGACGGATCTGGCGGGCCAGTTCGTACGGCCGGCCAGGAGCCAGGTCGGCGCCAGGGACAGCAGTATCCCGCCGGCCATCCAGACCCGGCTGTCCTGCGTGGCCTGGTCGCAGTACTCGTGCCCGCTGAGCGCGTGGAGGAAGACCGCGGTCGCCAGCGTCAGCAGTGTCTCCGCGCCCAGGGGTAGCCGGCTGCGGGAGGGAAGGCGACGCCGGAGCGCGGTCTCCGTCATGAGGGTCTCCATTGCTCGGACCAGGGGAAACACGGGCGCTCGGACCACGGGAAACACCGGGCGATTCAGGTGATCATCTTTGTATACCCGCCGGTACCCCGGTGGCGAGCGTCCCTCCTCGCGGTCGTCGTCTTCGTCGTCCTGCTGATCAGCGCGGCACTCCAGGCCCTGATCCCCCGGGACTGGCTGGTGCGCGTGCTCGACCGGCGCGGGCGGTGGTCCGGCGCGGTCGCGGGCGGGCTGCTGAGCACGCCGTCGATGAGGTGTACCTGCTGTACGGCCCCGGTGGCGGTCAGCCTGCGGCGCAGCGGCGCCTCGACCGCCGCGACGGTGGCGTACTGGCTGGGCAACCCGCTGCTCAACCCCGCCGTCGTGGTGTTCCCGCTGCTTGTCGCGCCCTGGCAGTGGACCGCGGTGCGGGTGGTGGCCGGGGTGCTCACGGTGGTCGCCGGGGCGGTGCTGGTGAGCCACCTCGCGGATCGCCGCCGTACGGCACGGGGGGGTGGGGGTGGCCGGGGCCGCGGGGCGGAGCCGGCCGGTGCGCGCGCCCGGGACTGAGGGGCGGAGCCAGCTGGTGCGCGCGCCCGAAGCCGCAGGTCAGAGCAGGCCGGCCGGCGCGCCCGAGGCGTCCGCGTCCGCGCCGAACAAGCCCGCCGGGCCCGGCGACGTGGCGCTGCGGTTCCCGCGGACGCTGACCCGGATGACGCTCGTGCTCATCCCCGAGTATCTGCTCGGGGTGCTGCTGATCGGCGCCTTCCGGGGCTGGATGCTGCCGCTGACGCGGGACGCCGTCGGGCACGGTACGGCGACGGTGGTGGCCGCCACGGTGATCGCCGCGATGCTGGGGACGCTCTTCGTGATCCCCACCGCCGGCGAGATCCCGATCGTCCAGGGCCTGGCGGTCCTCGGCCTCCCGGCGGGTGTCCTCGGTGCCCTGCTGATCACCCTGCCCGCCATCAGCCTGCCGAGCATGGCCATGGTCGGCCGGACCTTCGGCCGGCGGCTGACCACGGCCACGACCGTCCTGGTGGTGCTGGCGGGGCTGCTGGGCGGGGTGCCGCTGGCCGTCCTGTGAAAGTGTGTTGGCGCGGACACGGCCGCTCTGGCAGCCTCACACGGATGCGCGAGACGAACGACTGCCATGACGCCCCGAAGGACCACTGGGTCTTCGGTCTGGAGGAGATACCCGCGTTCCACGAGGGCGGGGACGGCGGGATGCACCGGGTCGCCCCCGCCTTCCACAGCACCGTCATCCGCGCTCCCGAGGGCACGCCGGATCAGCTGCGCTGGGCGGCGGAGGAGATCGTCGCCCAGTGCGGGCCCGAGTTCATGCCGGCGGCTGTTCTGCTGCAATGGCTCCAGGTCGAGGCCGGTGACGAGGTGTCGCTGGGGGTGGAGAGCTGCCTGCTGGAGCGCGTCGCGGACGACCGGATCCGGCTGCGCGCCCACTACGGCCAGTGGGACGAGCTGGTCGTGCCCCTCGCGGACGTCCGGCGCATGCTGATCGACATGATGCGCTACCTCACCACGGAGGCCCGGCATCCGCTGCCGGCCTGGCGCATCCGGCTCCTTGGGGAACGGGACCGGACCCAGCGGCGCACCGCCGAATAGCCGCAACCCCTCGCCGCCCGTGCGGGCGGCGCGCTCCTCGATTACGGTGTATGCATCGTTCACATCCGCGCGGCAGCGCGAGGCGATGTGCGCGGTGCCCACCTCACGGAGGTCTCCCATGTCCCAGGCGAACCGCTCCTACCACCACGGCGACCTGCGCGCCGCCTGTCTGCGCGCCGCGCGCGAGCTGCTGGAGGAGGACGGCAGCGCCGGACTGTCCCTGCGGGCCGTCGCGCGGCGGGCGGGGGTGTCCGCCACGGCGCCCTACCGCCACTTCGCGGACCGGGAGGCGCTGCTCACCGCGGTCGGGGCCGAGGGGTACCGGGAGCTGGGCGCGTATCTCGCCGCCGCGCACCCCGCTCCCGTCACCGCCGACGACCTCGCCGAGATCGCCGTGGCATACGTACGTTTCGCCCTCGACCACCCCGCGCTGTTCCGCGTGATGTTCGCGGAACCCTGCGATCCGGCCAGTGAGGAACGGCTTGAGGCGACCATCGCCATCTCGCAGTACGTGCGCGGCATCGTCCACGACGTCTTCCCCGACGCCGACCAGGACGCCCTGTCGACGGCGGTGTGGGCCCTCGTGCACGGCCTGGCCTTCCTCCACCTGGACGGCAAGCTGGACGCGTCCGCGCCCGAGGTGGTGGACGGCCAGGTCAGGGCGGCCGTCCACGCGGTGCTCACCGCCACACCGGAGCGGGTCAGGGCGTGACAGGGCGCCTCAAGGCGCCTCAGCCCACCGTGCCGCCCGGCCCGGTCGTACTGTCGGACAGCCGCTCCGCCCGCAGCGCGGAGCGGCGCAGCTTGCCCGCCGCGCTGCGCAGCGGAGCCGTGACCAGCTCGATGGACCGGGGCCGTTTGTGGGGTGACAGCCGGGTGGCCAGGAACGCGTCGATCTCCTCGGCCGTGATGGGGCGGCCCTCCTCGATCTGGACGATGGCGTGGACACGGTTGCCGCGGTCCGGGTCCGGCAGCCCGATGACCGCGCCGGACAGGACGTACGGGTGCTCGGTGAGGGCGGCCTCGATCTCGGCGGGATAGACGTTGACCCCGCCGACCAGGAGCATGTCCGAGCGGCGGTCGTGGAGATAGAGGTAGCCGTCCGCGTCGAACTCGCCGATGTCGCCCAGGGTGGACCAGCCGTCCACCTCGTGGAGTTCGGCGCCGAGATAGCGGAAGGCGGGCGGCTTGCCCTCACCGACGCGCATGAAGACCTCGCCGGGGACACCGGGTTCGGTGACCGGCGTGCCGTCGAGCGCCACGATCTTGATGTCGCCCCAGGTGGTACGGCCCACCGAACCCCGGTGCGCCAGCCACTCGGTGCCGGAGATCGTGCAGCCGGCCTGGGCCTCCGTCCCGGCGTACAGCTCCCGGATCCGCTCCGGGCCGAGCCAGTCGATCCACGCCTGCTTGGTCGCGGGCGGGCACGGTTCGGCGCAGTGCCACACCGAGACCAGCGAGGAGAGGTCGTAGCGCTCGCGGGTCTTCTCGGGCAGGGCCAGGATGCGCCGCATCATCGTCGGTACCAGATACACCCAGGTGATCGCGTGCCGTTGGATCTCGGCGAGGACCCGCTCGGCGTCGAACCGCTCCAGGAGCGTGACCGTGCCGCCGTTGAACAGGGTCGTCATGGCCGTGGAGAAGGGGGCGTTGTGGTGCACCGGCGCGGTGACGAGCGACCGCTCGCCGGGCCTGAGCCCCCACGCCTCCATGTCGAACGGGTTGAACGCCCCCGCGGCCCCGGACAGGATGATCTTCGGCCTGCCGGTCGAACCTCCCGAGGTCGGGGCCTTCCACGAGGGGCCGATCTCCGTGGCGAGGTCTCCCTCGAACTCGCCCGCGCGGCACCGGAGTTCGGCGACCGTCGTCGACCGGAACCGGCCGTCGCCCACCGGCGCCCCCTCCTCAAGGCCTACGACCACCGCCGGGTCCGACAGCGCGAGGATCGCCTCCTCCTCGCGCGGCGCGAGCCGTGTCGACAGCGGCTGCGGTACGGCGCCGAGCTTGAGGCAGGCGAAGGCCGCGACCACGACGTCCACACCGTTCGGCAGCATGAGGGGGACGATGCGGCCGCGCCCGACACCCGACAGCCGTAGACCGCAGGCGACTTCATCGGCCGCCCGGTGCAACTCCGCCCAGGTCAGCCGCTCGTCGCCGGCGCGGACCGCGACGGTGTCGGGGTGCTCGGCCGCGTACGCCTGGGGGATGTCACCGAGCGGGAACCCCGGTTCGGGGGTGAACATGACCATCTCTCCTCGTGGTTCGGGAAGTTCGGGAGGTCCGGCGCCGGCGGGGTAAACCGGCGGGGTGAACCGCTCAGGCGTACAGCTGCGTTCCGGGCAGCGTCTCCGGATCGGCCCGCACCTCGGCCGGGTTCGTCTCGGGCAGGAACCAGGCGCTGACGAAGGTGATCAGACCCATCAGCGCGATGTAGGCCGCGACGAGCGTGGTCGACCCGGTCTTGGCGATGATGGTGGTCATCAGGATCGGCGTGCCGCCGCTGACGATGATCGCGGACAGCTGGTAGGCCAGAGAAGCCCCGGAATAACGGACGTTGGGGGCGAACAGCTCGCCGAGGAAGGCGGCCATCGGGCCGTAGGTCAGCCCCTGGAAGAGGAACCCGACGGTGATCGCGACGAAGACCAGTGGCGCCGAGGCGGTGTCCACCAGCGCGAAGTAGGGGAACGCCCAGGCCGCCACGCCGAGTCCGCCGACGAGGATCAGGTTGCGCCGGCCGAACCGGTCCGACAGATGGCCCGCGTAGGGGAGTATCCCCGCCATCAGGGCCGAGCTGAGCAGGGTGACGGTCAGCAGGGAGTTGCGCTCCATGTGCAGCGTGGTCGTGCCGTAGCTGAGCAGGCCGGTGATGCTCACGTAGAAGAGGCTGTTCGTGGCGGAGAGGGTGCCGCAACCGAGCAGGATGGTACGCCAGTTGCGGCGTACGGCCTCGGTCAGCGGGGCCCGGACCACGGTCGCCTCGGGCTTCTTGGTCGCCGCCTTCTGCAACTCGCGGAAGTCCGGGGTGTCCTCGACCTTGCGCTGGATGTGCAGCACGACCGGGAACATGACCGCGCTCAGCAGGAACGGGACGCGCCAGCCCCAGTTCAGGAAGGTGTCGTTCGAGACGACGGTGCCGGTCGTGGTGAAGATCAGGTTCACGATGATGACCGCGACCGGGACGCTCGTCTGGCCGAACGTGCCCGCGAAACCACGGCGTTTGGGGTGCGCCGACTCCGTGAGGAGGAGCGCGATGCCGCCCCACTGGCCGCCCGCCGCCGCGCCCTGGACGAACCGCAGCAGCACCAGCAGCGTCGGGGCGAGCACACCGACGCTCGCGGCGCTCGGCAGACAGCCGATGAGGAACGTCGCGGTCGCCATGCCGATCAGACACGCGACGACCGTGGGCTTGCGGCCGTACTTGTCACCGAAGTGACCGGCGAGCAGCCCGCCGAGCGGCCGGGCCACGAAGCCCGCCCAGAAGGTGCTGAAGGACAGCAGCGTGCCCATGAAGGCGGAGGAGTGCGGGAAGAAGACGTGCGGGAAGACCAGGGCCGCCGCCGTGCCGTAGAGGAAGAAGTCGTACCACTCGATCGAGCTGCCGATCAGTCCGGCCGCGAGCAGCTTCCAGCCGGTGCGGCGCTCGGGGGCCGTGGCGGGGTCGGAGCCGCTGCCCTGGATGGGGGCCTGCGCGGAAGAGGCCATGGGGCATCCCTCGGTTCTGGGTAGGGCCGCGACCTGCGTCACAGCTCTGTGTCGTGCGGTGAGAGTAGAGCTGAGCAAGCGCTTTGCAGGATGGGACGGGGATACACTCCTGGCGCTTTGACGGTGGAGGAAATCACCACCTCCGCCGCTCGCTTCCCGTGGAGGGCGACCGATGCCACGCACCGACTCCGACGCGCGGGGCGCCCGCGCACACCGTGCCCCCGGCGAGCACCATGCCCCCGACGAGCCCCGCGAGCGCAGCGATCACGCCGAGCGCAGCGATCACGCCGAGCGCAGCGAGCACGGCGAACTGGCCGCCTACCGGCTGCGCCGCGAACGCGAGTTGAGCAGCCTGTACGCCACGGCCCGTTCGCTGGCCGTGCTCGGCGAGGTCGACGTGGTGCTCCCGGCGATCGTCAGGGAGGCGCATGAGCTGATCGGCAGCGACTTCGCCTACCTCTCGCTCCTGGACGCGGACGGCAACCTCATGCTCAGGGCGACGGCGGGCACCATCTCGCCGGAGTTCTCGTCCGCGCGGATGCCCCCGGGGGCCGGTCTGGGCGGCCGGGTGATCGAGACCAGGGCGCCCTACTGGGTCAGCGACTACCGCGCGGCCGACGGCCTCGACCACAATTCCGCCTTCGACCTCCTCGTCTCCCGCGAGGGACTCGTCGCCCTGCTCGGCGTACCGCTCCTGGTCGGCGACCGGGTGATCGGCGTCCTCTTCGCCGCCGACCGCACCGAGCGCCCCTTCGAGAAGGACGAGGTGGCCCTCCTCAGCGCCTTCGCCGACCACGCCGCCATCGCCCTGCACAACGCCCGGCTCTACGAGGAGAGCCGGGTGGCGCTGCGCCGGCTGCGGGACGCGTACCGCGTCATCGAGGACCAGGTCGCCACGATGGAACTGGCCGCGGCGGTGCACGAGGCGCTCACGCACGTGGTGCTCACCGGGGGCGGGCCCGGCGACATCGCGCAGTCGCTGGTGGACCATCTGCAGGGCGCGGTCACCATCCGGGACCGGGACGACAAGGTCGTCGCGACGCGCTGCCCCGGGACGGTGACGCCGGCCGTCGACGCGTCACTGGAGCGGGAGTTGCTGGAGGAGGCGCGACGGACCGGACGGTGCGTCCATGGCGGGAACGACGACGGTACGGTCCTCAGCGTGGCCGCCATCCAGGCCGGCGGCAGCCACCTCGGCTCCCTGTCCCTGCGGCGGCGGGCCGCCACCGAGTCGGCGGACGTACGGATGCTGGAGCGCTCCGCGCAGATCACGGGGCTGCTCGTGCTGCTGCGCGACGCCCGGGTCGAGGCGGAGGAGCGGGTACGGGGCGAACTCCTCATGGAGCTGCTGTCCCACCCCCCGCTCCACCCCGTCCACCCGGCCCTGCGCGACCGCGCGCTCGCCCGGGGCGTGGACGTCGACCGCCTGGACGTCCTCGTCGCGGCCGACTGTCCCGGACGCCCCGCCGCCGACATCGTCCGCGAACTGCACGCCGCCTCGCCCGAGTGGTCCGGGCTCGCGGGCGAATATCTGGGCCGGGCGACGATGCTGCTGCACACGGACGACCCGGACGCGGCGGCCCGCACCCTGCACCACCGGCTCCGCCGCCGCCTCGGCGCCCCCACCCTCGTCGTCGCCGACCGCGTCACCGGCCACGACCGCGCCCACTCCTTCACCCTGGCCCAGCGCTGCCTCGACGTCATGCGCTCCCTCGGCGACACCGACCGCGGCTCCACCACCCGCCACTACGCCATGTACGCCCTCGTCTTCGACCCCCGGCGCGCCCACGAACTCGAAGGCTTCATCACCGACACCCTCGGCCCCCTCCTCGACTACGACCAGCGCCGCGCCACCGGCCTCGTGACCACCGCCGCCGCCTACTTCACCCACTCAGGCAACCTCACCGCCACGGCCCGCACCCTCCACGTCCACCCGAACACCCTCCTGAAACGCCTGGACCGCATCGGGGCGGTACTGGGGCAGGACTGGCGCTCGGCGGACACGGGGCTGCGGGTGCATCTCGCGGTGCGGCTGCATCAGCTGCGGGGGGTGCTGGACGGGCCGGTGGGGGAGGGGAGCTGATCCGGCGCGAGGTGTCCTGCCCACCACGCGCGCGGGCCCTCCCCGAGACGGATCTCGGGGAGGGCCCGGGTGCGGCGGGTCGGCTTCGGGGGCGGGTCAGCCCTGGTCGCCGGCCGTCCTGGTGCCGCTGCGGCGTCGGCTCGCCGCGGGGCGGCCGGACTTCGCCGCAGGGGTGGCGCCGGTGCGGCCGGCGGGCTTCCCGCCGGTACGGCCGACGGGCTTGGCCGCGGACTTCGCGCCCGTCCTGCCGCCGCCGGTCCTGGCCGCCGTGCCGGTGCCGCCCTCGGCGCTGCCGGTGCGGCGGGACGGGCGGGCGGTCTCCTTGGCCGGGGACTGCGCGCCGGTCCGGGTGCCCCGGCTGCCGCCGGCGTTTCCGCCGCCGGCACGGGACCTGCGGGAGGGCCGGCTCTTCGGCTTCGCCGCGGGCTGCTCCGGCTGTGCCGGCTCCAGGACGACGGCCACACCCGACGGCTCGCGCGCGCCGGTGATGGCGGTCAGCTCCGGGGCCGAGGAGGTGACCCGGGTCGTACGGGGGCGGATGCCCGCCGCCGACATCAGCTGGGTGACGTCCCGCTTCTGCTCGGGCAGGACCAGGGTGACCACGCTGCCGGAGCCGCCCGCGCGGGCGGTGCGGCCACCCCGGTGCAGGTAGTCCTTGTGGTCGGTGGGGGGATCGACGTTGACGACGAGGTCGAGGTCGTCGACGTGGATGCCGCGCGCGGCCACGTTCGTCGCCACCAGCGCGGTGATCCGGCCGTCCTTGAACTGCTCCAGGGCACGGTTGCGCTGCGGCTGGCTGCGGCCGCCGTGCAGGGCGGCCGCGCGCACGCCGACGGACAGCAGCCGCTTGGCGAGACGGTCGGCCGACCGCTTGGTGTCCAGGAAGAGGATGACCCGGCCGTCACGGGCCGCGATACGGGTCGTGACCGCCTTCTTGTCGGTCTCGTCCTGGAGGTGGAGGACGTGGTGCTCCATGGTGGACACGGCGCCGGCGGACGGGTCCACCGAGTGCACGACCGGGTCGTCCAGGAAGCGCTGCACCAGCCGGTCGATGTTCCGGTCCAGGGTGGCCGAGAAGAGCATGTGCTGCCCGCCCGGGCGCACCCGCTGGATCACCCGGGTGATCTGCGGCAGGAAGCCCATGTCGGTCATCTGGTCGGCCTCGTCGAGCACCGTGATCCGGATGTCCTCCAGGACGCAGTCACCGCGTTCCACGAGGTCGTTGAGGCGGCCGGGGCAGGCCACGAGCACCTCGACACCGCGGCGCAGCGTGGCGGCCTGCTTGGTGATGGAGAGGCCGCCGACGACGGTGGCCATGCGCAGGTTGACCGCCGTCGCGTACGGGGTCAGCGCGTCCGTCACCTGCTGGGCCAGCTCACGGGTGGGCACCAGGACGAGCGCGAGGGGAGCCTTCGGCTGCGCCCGCAGCCCGGCGGTACGCGCCAGCACCGCGAGTCCGAACGCGAGGGTCTTTCCGGAACCGGTACGGCCCCGTCCCAGCAGGTCACGGCCGGCCAGCCCGTTGGGCAGCGTGGCGGCCTGGATGGGGAACGGGGTGGTCACGCCCTGCGCGGCCAGGCACTTCAGCAGTGCGGGCGGCAGCTCCATGTCGGCGAATTCCGCGACGGGCGCCAGTGCGGGCGTCCGGGTCTCGGGGAGCCGGAATTCCTGGGGCGGAGACACGGGAGAGGAGGGGGCGGCGCGGCGGGTCGGCTTCTGCGGCCTGCGGGACATGCGGTGTGTGTGCCTTCCTGGGAACAGCAAACCGGGGTTCGCACCGTGATGGTGCGAACCCCGGTGAGCGGATGACGCGTCCGGCGATCAGGCGGGGACGATGTTCTCCGCCTGCGGGCCCTTCTGGCCCTGCGTGACGTCGAAGGACACGCGCTGGCCCTCCTGGAGCTCACGGAAGCCCTGCGTCGCGATGTTCGAGTAGTGGGCGAAGACGTCGGGGCCGCCACCGTCCTGCTCGATGAAGCCGAAGCCCTTCTCAGAGTTGAACCACTTCACGGTTCCCTGAGCCATGATTTTCTCCTTCTGGTAGGCAGAGGCCCCATCCGGAGATGACCGGTAAAACAACTAATGCGCCCGAAGGATACATTCCCGTCAGGCGCACATAGGTTCATGGGTACCACAACTGCAACGCCATAAAACTAGCACACATCCGCCTCGCGCGACAGCCCAGAGCCGCTCCGACCTCGGACATCTCAGTCGAACCTGATGTGTCTGACCCCCGTCCAGGCCCGCCGCAGCCCCCCGCGCAGCGCGCCGTCCCGGGCCACCGCGAGCGGCAGCCACACGCGCGTGGCGATGTGCTCGGCGACCTCGGGAACCGTGAGCCGGTCGGTCCACACGTGCTCCGCGAACTCCTCGCCGCGCAGCCGCTCCAGACACAGGCCGAGCTTGGCGACGGCGAAACTCTCCCCGCGCAGCGCCGACTTCTCGCCCGCGAGGAACCGCACCGCACGCCCGAAACCACGCTCACGCAACCGGCGCAGCACGGTCCGGCGCTCCGCCATCAGCGCGAAGTGCCGTACGTCGTGCCCGCGTTCGCGCAGCCGCCCGACCGTCTCCCGGAAATACGCGGGCTCCACGACCGTCATCGGCACGATCACCGTCCCCTCGTACGCGCCGAGGGCGTGGTCCAGCACCTCGAACACCCCTTGCCGCCAGGCGCCGATGTCCTGGAAGTCGCCGCGCAGCGCCGGGGGTGTCATCCGGTGCAGTCCGAATCCGAGGTGTTCGGGGTCGCACACCACGCTGTCCGGCAGGCGGTGGTGAAGCTCGTGGGCGGTCTGGGTCTTGCCGCCGCCGAAGGGGCCGTTGAGCCAGAGGAGCATGGGGTTGAGCCTATGGGGTGGGAGGCCGCTGTCCGGTGGTGAGCAGGTTCCAGGCGAGGGTGCGCAGTTCGTGGTCGGGGCGGCCCGGCGGCTCGAACAGGGGGTCGCTGATCAGGCGGACCGGGGAGAAGGCGAGGCCGCGCAGGACGGGGCGTATCTCCTCGGGGACCTCGCCGAGGGCGGTGAGCGCGCGCAGGGCACGGACGCCGGCCGGGGTGGGGCCGGCCAGTGCGGTGATGACGGGCAGCGCGCGGTCCGGCGAGCCGGAGATCCGGAGGTGGGCCTCGGCGGCCGCCATCCGCGTCCCGTCGTGGCCGGCGGCCGGCAGGGGTTCCACGAGAGGGAGCAGCGGCGCGGCCGCCGTGCCGAGGGGTTCGGTGGCGTCCAGCAGCCGGTGGACCGGTTCCCCGGACGAGAGCAGCTCAGCGAACACGCCCAGCGCCAGGCCGGGTTCGCCGGTGAGCCGGTGGTGGGCCGCGGCGGCGGCCGCCCTCGTCAGGTCGTCACCGTCGCGTACGGCCTCGCGCAGCAGCGCGACGAGCCGCGGTGTCGGGACGGCGTGGAGTCCGAGCAGGCGGGCGGCCGCGTGTGCGGCACGTCCGGTACGGAGACAGTCGAGCAGCTCGGGCCCGGCCTGCGCGGCGGCGGGACCGAAGGACTCCAGGGCGTCGATCAGGGTGACGCAGGTGAACACCGTCTCGGCGGCGGCCAGTTGCGCTCTGAGTGCCGGTATCAGCCGGCCGGCCGCCTCGGGGAAGGACGTGGCCGCCGACGCGAGCGCGTCCGCCTCGGGGGTACGGAGCACGAGCTCCAGGGCGCGGGGGTCGCGGGCCCGCACCAGGGCCAGGAGGGCGGGCCGGGCGATCTCCGGGTCCCCGGCGCGGGCGTGGGCGTACAGGGTGTCCAGGAGGGCGGGGTCCGGCTCGGGGAGCCGGTCGATCCAGTCACCGATCACGGACAGGCCGTGGGCGAGCGCGCGGGTCTCCTTGCGGTGGGGCAGCGAGGCGTGCAGCAGGCCGAGCACCTCGGGTTCGCGGTCGCGCCATGTCGTGATGACCCGCTGGGCGAGCCAGGAGCCGCACGAGCCGGTATCTCCGTCCGTGATCCAGCGGGCCGCCACCGTGAGAGCGGCATCGGGATCACGCGCGAGCAGCCGGGTCAGCTGCTCGTCGGGGGTGGGGCGGCCCGGCCACGGGAAGGCGTCCGGGGCGGTGGCGGCGCGGTCCCGCGCGAAGATCTCCACCAGCCCGGCCGCGTACGGCGGCCCGGACCGTTCGGCGGCCAGCACGGCGGCCGCCAGCCGGCATGCGGGCAACTCGCTGTCCAGCGGCAGCAGTTCGCGGCCGAGGAGGTTCAGGACGACCAGCGCGTCCGCCCGGACCGAGGGCACCGGGTCGCCGGCGTACAGCGCCTCCACCCGGGTGGTCACGGTGGCACGCGCCTCGGGCGGCAGCAGCGCGGCCACGGCCGCGATCACGCGGAGCGCGGCGCGCCGTACCGCGCGCTCGCCGTCCGCGAGACAGGGGACCAGCTCCGGGAGGACCCGGCACACTTCCGTGCGCGCCGCCGCGGCCGGGCTGCCGGGCGCCCCCGGTGACGCGGGCCGTTCCGGGGGGTGGCCGGCGAGGGAGGCCAGCAGCATCAGCAGGTGGTCGCGCCGGGCGGACGCGTGGTGCACGGCGTGGGTCAGGAAGGGGACGGCGGGCGCGGCCGCCGGGGAGACCGTGCCCTGGTGGCAGATGGTGCCGAACAGCTCGCCGATCGTCTCGTCGGCCTCCTGCGCGTCGTGCCGGTAGAGCGCCAGGAGGAGATCGGGTACGTCGTCGGCGGTGCCGTACGCGTGCGTGAGCTCGTGCCACGGGACCTGGTCCAGCTCGGCCGGTGATCTCATCTCCGCGCTCCTCGTGTCCGCCCGCGACGCGGGTGATCGTCGCGTCGTCCCGACGGTATCGGCCGCCTCTGACAATGGGGCCGGGGCGAGGGATCGGGCCTGGTCAGAGCGTTGTCCGCGCCGGTTCCCGGGGGCTCGGCTCCGGTGCCGCGGCCGACGGGTTCTCCTCGGCCGACAGGCTCTCCTCCAGGTCGTCCAGCGCCCGGCGGGCCGTCGCGATGCGGTCGAGGAGTTCGGTCCGGGCGGGGGCGGCGGCGGGGGCGGCGGCGGACGGCTGTGCGGGCCCGGGGGCGGCGGGTGGCTGCGCGTCGCCGGGGGCGGCGGGCGGCTCCGGCCGGGCCTGTTCCATCTCGCGGGCCTCTTCGAGCGAGGTCAGGACGACCCCGATCAGCACGTTGACCAGGACGAACGAGGCGAGCAGCACATACGAGGCGTAGTAGAGGAGGCTCCAGCGGGAGATCTCCAGGCCCGCGTGGACGGCGTCGCCGATGCCGTCCAGGGTCATCAGCAGGAACAGGGTGAGGACGGCGCGCCCGATCGAGCCGTAGTGCCCGGGATCGGCGCGGGCGAAGAAGACCCAGCCGACCATCGCGTACACGTACAGCAGCAGTGCGCCGACCAGCAGGAAGCTCACCGTGCCGGGCAGGCTGCGGGCGACCGCGACCAGCACGATGCGCAGCTGGGGCAGGAAGCGGGCGGTGCGCAGGACACGGGCCAGGCGCAGCAGCCGCAGGATGGTGGTGTTCTCGCGGACGACCGGCAGGAAGGCGCTGAGGACGACGGCCAGGTCGAAGAGGTTCCACGGATCGCGGAAGAAGCCGCGGGGACGGTCGGCGTGGGCGCCCAGGCGCAGCAGGATCTCCACCGTGAACCCGGCCACGCACGCGCGCTCGGCCAGTCGTAACGCGCCGTGCCACTCGCCGGCCAGACCGGGATAGGTCTCCGCGCCGAGCAGCCCCGCGTTGGTCAGGATCAGCCCGACCACGGTGACCGCGAACCAGCGCGCCTCGGTGACGCCGCGACACCATGAGGCGAGGGAGACCCGGGCGGCCGGCCGGATCGAGGGGGTGGTGCCGGTCACTGCTCTGTTCCTCCGTGCGACGCGATGCCTGCCCCGCCCCCCTTCCGGCGGTCCGGAGCGGACGGCGGGCTTGTTGAGCGATCATGCTCTACGCAAGACTTCTACAGCAATGTAGACATGAAGGGTGAGCCGGGTGTCCGCCACCCGCCCGAAGGGAGTGGAAACGATGTTCGGCCTGAGTGAACTGGCCCTGGTTCTCCTTGTGCTGGCAGTGGTCCTCGGCATCAAAAAGCTGCCGGAGCTGACCCGCGCCACGGGAAAGGCGGTCCGGATCTTCAAGAGCGAGGCCCGCGCCCTCAAGGCGCAGGACGCCGCGCCGGGACCCGCCGCCGGCGATGTCGTGGAGGGGAAGATCGTCGGGCGCGGCGACGGGCCACGGCCCTGAGCGCCGGCCGCCCCGCACCTCTGTCATGCCCGGGACCCGGCGGCGCGGTCCGGCTTCCGTCGTGTCCGGCGGCCGGACGGCGGCGACAGCGGCGGCCCGGTGGGGGCGGAAGGGAGCGGGCGTGAACGACGAGCGGCGTCCCCGGCGGCGGGGACAGGGCGAGCTGGAGGGGCTGGTGCTCTCGGCCCTGCGCGAGGCGCGCGCCCCCGCGTCGGCGGGCTGGGTGCAGGAACGCCTGGGCGACGACCTCGCCTACACGACCGTGATCACCATCCTGACCCGGCTGCTGGCCAAGGGCGCGGTCACCCGTGAGCGCGCGGGCCGCTCCTTCGTCTGGACGCCGGTCTCGGACCAGGCGGGCCTCGCCGCGCACCGGATGCGCAAGGTGCTGGACGGTGAGAGCGACCGGGAGGCCGTGCTGTCCCGCTTCGTCACCTCCCTGGAGCCCGACGACGAACGCGTACTGCGTCAACTGCTGGGCCGCCTGGGCCCGGAGGGAGAAGACTGAAGCCCCATGGGAGTGTTCGTCCTCCTGCCGCTGGTGCTGCCGCTGACGGCGTGGCCGGTGGCGCGACTGGCCGAGCAGCGGCTCCATCCGCGCACCGCCACCTGGCTGTTGACCGTGACGGCGGCGGTGCTGGGCCTGTGCAGCACGGTGTGCCTCGCCCTGCTCATGGTGGTGGGCACCGCCCAACTCCCGGGCAACCCACTGCCGGACGGCTGGTCCGACGACGAGGTCCGCGAGGCCGTGCCGTACGACGAGATCGCGGGCCAGGCCGCCATCCCCGCCCTGCTCGCCGTGGTCTCCGGCTGCGGGCGGCTGCTGTGGCGGCATCACCGGGTACGGCGACGGGCCGGGCGGAGTCTCGCCGGGCTGCCCCGGCGTACGGTCGCCGTACTGCCCGACCCCGTGCCTTACGCGTACGCCCTGCCGGAACACCGGCGAGGCCGTGGGCGCGGCCGGGTCGTGGTCTCCACCGGGATGCTGTCCCGGCTGACCTCCCCGGAGCGGCGGGCGCTGTTCGCGCACGAGCGGGCGCATCTGACGGCACGTCACCACAGGTTCCTGCTGCTCGTCCAACTCGCCGCCCGCGCCAACCCGTTCCTGCGCCCGCTGCGCACGGCGGTGTCCTACACCGTGGAGCGGTGGGCGGACGAGGAGGCGGCCGGGGTGGTGCGCAGCCGCCGTACGGTGGCGCGGGCCATCGGCAGGGCCGCGCTGATCGCGGGCACCGCACCCGGTGCCGGACCGGGGGCCGCCCTGGCCGGGTTCGCGGCTCCCGGGCCCGTCCCGCGCCGGGTGGCGGCGCTGCTGCATCCGGCGCCCACCGCGCACGCGTGGCCGTCGCTGTTCACGGCCGCGGGCGTGGCGGTGTGGACGGCCGCGGCCGGGACGGCCGTCTCCGCACTGTCCTCGGCCAATTCGGCGGTGACGCTGTTCCTCGTACTGAAGGCGGCCACCCCACTGTAGGGATGGCCGCCCGTGGCGCGCGTCGCGCCGTCAGAGGTCGGATCAGGGGTCGGATCAGAGGTCGAACTCGTGCGGCGGCAGGTCGAGGGTGTAACACGCCTCGCGCACCACGGCCTGCTCGTCCTTGTCGAAGTTGCCGTCCGCGCCGCCGATCACGATGCCGATCTGGACGACGGCACGCGCCTCGGCGGGCTTCTTCTTCGCCTTGGCGACCTCCTGGAGCACGCTGACCTTGCCGAAGTCGAAGTCGGCGGTCAGCTTGTCGAGGTTGGCCTCGAACCGGCGCTGGAGGTCCATCGCGTCGAAGTTCTGCAACACCTCGTTCCCCGCGATGAGTTGCGCCACCCGGCGCCGCTCGGAGGGGTCCACCGTGCCGTCGGCGGCGGCCACCAGCGCGCACATCGCCATCGAGGCGTCACGGAAGGCGCCGCTCTTCAGGTCGTTCTTCTTCGCCACCAGCTGCGTCTGCATGCCGGCGGCGGATTCCTTGATGCGGTCCCACAGGGCCATGAGCACTCCAGTCTCTAAGGTTTGAGGAGCCGTGCCGTGCGCGGCTCCCAAGTGTCCCCCGTCGTAAGACGCTTGTTCAGTCCTCTTCGTCGCCCTCGAAGAAGTCACCCACCTCGTCGACGACTTCGGCCGCGACCATCCCGCCCACGACACCGACGGCGAGACCCGCCGCGCCCGCCGCGATGGCGGTGCCCATGCCGGGGCCGGCGCGGTGGTGACCGCCGTCGTGCCCGTGCCCGTGCCCGTGCCCGTGCCCGTGCGCGTGCTCGTGGCCGTACGAAGGTCCGTGCCCGTACGAGGCGTCGTGGCCGTACGGGCCGGGCGTCCCGTACGACGCGTGGCGCTCGGCGAGTTGGCGGAACCAGCCGTCGACCAGGGTGTTCCAGTCCGGCCGGTCCGCGTCGCCGTGGGCGACGGTGAACCGGGCGAGCGCGTCGTGCCCGGAGGGGAGGAAGCCGCCGCGCTTGTCGGCCTCCAGGACGACCTCCATGCCGGCGGGATCGGCGAGGAAGGTCAGCTCGAACTCCCGCACCTGGTGGGCGTACTGCGGCGCCGGGGTCAGCTCGATCTCCTGGTAGAAGGGGAGTTGCTGCCCGGTGCCGCCGATGCGCCCCGACTCCAGGTCGGCCGAACGGAATCCGAAGCCCAGTTGGCCCAGCGCCTCCAGCACCGCCTCCTGGAGGGGCAGCGGACGGACCGCGAGCGGGTCGAGGTCGCCCTTGTCCCTGGCCCCGGCGACGGCCAGTTCGGTACGCACACCGAGCACGATGCCGAGCGGCTGGCCGTACAGCTCCGTGACCGGCGTCTCCCACGGCAGCGTCACACTGAACGGCACGCTGCGGTTCTCGCCCTCGCGCAGCCGGAAGCCGCCGCCCACCGTGAACCGGCCGAAGACGACCGCGCCCTCGCTCTCCCCGTGCTCGTGCTCGGCCTCGACACGGGCCACGAGCTCCAGGGTGATGTGGTCGATGTCGAAGTCGGCCTGCCCGCCCCGGAGATGGACCTGCCCCGACAGCGCGCCGCCGGGCAGCGCGGGGCCGGGGTCCAGCACCGTGTCCACGGTGGGCCCTCCCACACCGAGCGAACCGAGCAGCTTCTTGAACACCATCCGGCGTTCACTCCTTTACGTGCGCGTCACCGGCGGAACGGCGGTGACCACCGTTTTTTCTACAAGCTTGTAGAAGCATAGCGCCGGATACGGACCCGGAGGCGAGGAACACGGTCTCAGGGCAGCATGTCCTCGATGAGATCGGCGGCGCGCCGGGTGCCGCCCTCGGACCGCGCCTCGGCACTCAACCGCGCCGAACGACGGGCGACTTCGGGATCGGCGACCAGTTCGAGCAGTGCCGCCCGCAGCCGCTCACCGGTGGCCTCGGCGGTGTCGATGCGACGTGCCACGCCCAGCTCCACGAGCCGGTCGGCGTTCATGAACTGTTCGGCGCCCTGCGGTACGGCGATCATCGGAACGCCCGCCAGCAGCCCCTCGCCGCAGCCGCCCATGCCGGCGTGCGTGACGAAGGCGTCCGCCTGCTCCAGGATCGCCCGCTGCGGCACCCAGGAGTGCACCTCGACGTTGGAGGGGAGGGTGCCCAGTTCGGCCGGGTCGGTGTACTTGCCGATCTGGAGGACGATGTGCCAGCCGGGCAACTCGCCGTAGGCGGCCAGGCATTGGCGGTAGAACTCGGGCCGGCGGGTGAAGGCCGAGCCGAGCGAGACCAGCAGCACGTTCTCGGCGTCTGCGGGGCGGGCCCAGCCGTCGGAGCCCGCCGTGTCCGCCGCGCCCACCATGCCCGCTGTGTCCCCCGTGCCCGCGCTCAGGTCGAAGCAGGGCCCGACGAACGTCACGGCCTCGGTGTCGACCCGCTCGGCGTGCGGCTGCATCGCCCGGGAGATCAGCGCGAGGGCCCGCTCCGGCCGGCCGGAGAAGGTGTCCACGTCGGTCGTGGACGCCCCGCAGCCGGCGAGCCACCGCGCGAACCGTGCCTGGTAGGCATCGGCGCCCGGCAACTGCCGGAGCTGCGAGGCGACTTCCTCCTCGTAGCCGTCCCAGGCCACGAAGGTGGGGGAGAGCTGGAGGAGAGGCCGGCCCTGCGACTCCGCGAGGGCGCGTGCCGCGTAGGCGCCGATGTCGTAGAGATAGAGGTCGGCCGGGTCCGGGTCGTAGGCGGCGCGGAGTTGGGGGAGTGCCTGGATCGCGTCGTCCAGGAAGAGGCTCATCGCGCCGATGGCGTCCTCGGGCCACTCGTTGTCGGCGACCGGCAACGTCGAAGCGCAGGGCACGAGTTCGGCGCCGGTGGGGGTGATCAGACCGGCCGCGGACGGGTCGTTGGCGTAGGTCACCCGGTGGCCGCGGGCCACCAGTTCACGGATGATCTCAAGGCTCGGCAGGACATGGCTGACGGCGGGGATGCCGACCATCGCGATGTGGGCACGGCGACGGGGCGCGGAAGGCGCGGGGAACATGGAAGTTCACTCATTTCTACGAGGGGGGAGGACGCGGCGAGCCGGTGTGCGGGCCTCGGTGAGGGTGCACACGGGGACATGCCGGGGGTGGGCCGGGGCGCTGCCCCGAACCGCTCAGCCGTAGATCTGAGGACGCATGTCCGCGACCCTAGCTGCCCGGGTGTCGCCGGGCACCTCGATTTCCGAGGGGTTCCGACGGCTCCTGAGGGCGTTCCGCGTGCGCCGTACGGAACCCTCGTGCAACACCCTGTTCGCCGGAATCCCCGTGAGCTACCGTCGGTAACACCTGTCGCCAGCGCTCGCCGTCCTTCCCCAGGCCGCGCCGACCGCGTTCCACCATGCCCTCCCGCGCCGTCAGCACCCCCCTGACGAAAGGCAGCCATGGACCACCCCACCGCTCCCGTCGATCCCACCAGCTCCACGAGCCCCACCAGCCCCACCAGTTCCACCGACCCCGGCGGGATCACCCGTCGCCGCGCCCTCACCGTCACCGGCGGAGTGCTCGCGGGCGCCGCGCTGGTCTCGCACGCGTTCCCCGCCTTCGCCGCCGAGTCGCAGGACGCGGACGCGATCGTCGTCGGACACGGGCTCGCCGGACTCGTCGCGACGGCCGAACTCGCCGCCGCCGGACGCAAGGTGCTGCTCCTCGACCAGGAACCCGAGGCGAGCATCGGCGGCCAGGCGTTCTGGTCGTTCGGCGGACTGTTCTTCGTGAACTCCGACGAACAAAGGCTCATGGGCGTCAAGGACACCCACGACCTGGCCTGGCAGGACTGGCTCGGCAGCGCGGGCTTCGACCGGGACGTGGACGACCCCAAGGGGCAGGACCACTGGGCCTACAAGTGGGCCGAGGCGTATGTGGACTTCGCGTCCGGCGAGAAGCGGTCGTGGCTGTCCGGGCTCGGCGTGCAGTGGTTCCCGATCGTCGGCTGGGCCGAGCGCGGCGGCGGACTCGCGGACGGGCACGGCAACTCGGTGCCCCGCTTCCATGTCACCTGGGGAACGGGCCCGGCCGTCGTCGAGCCGTTCGAGAAGAAGGTGCGGGCGGCGGTCGCGGCCGGGAAGGTCACCTTCAAGTTCAGACACAGAGTCGACGGCATCGTCACCACCGGCGGCACGGTCACCGGAGTGCGCGGCGCGGTCCTGGAACCCAGCAGCGCGGCCCGGGGCACGCCCAGCTCCCGCACCGTCGTCGGCGACTTCGAACTGCGCGCCCCGGTCGTGGTCGTCACCTCCGGCGGCATCGGCGCCAACCACGACCTCGTGCGCCAGAACTGGCCCACACGGCTCGGCACCCCACCGAAATTCATGGTCACTGGTGTGCCCGCACATGTGGACGGGCGGATGCTCGCCATCACCGAGCGCGCGGGCGGCCGTATCGTCAACCCGGACCGCATGTGGCACTACACCGAGGGGCTGCGCAACTACGCCCCCATCTGGCCCGGTCATGGCATCCGCATCCTCCCGGGGCCGTCCTCCATGTGGTTCGACGCCACAGGCCGCCGCTTCGGCGCGCCCGACATCCCCGGCTACGACACCCTGCACACCCTCGGGTCGATCACCGCGAGCGGGTACGACTACTCGTGGTTCGTCACCACACAGAAGATCATCGCCAAGGAGTTCGCGCTGTCCGGCTCCGAGCAGAACCCGGACCTCACCAACAAGAACGTCTGGCAGCTGCTCTCCCGGATCTGGCAGACCCCGGAGCCGATCGAGAAGTTCAAGAAGAACGGCGCGGACTTCGTGGTCGCGACCAGCCTCTCGGAACTGGTCGCGGGCATGAACAAGCTCACCGGCGACAACCTGATCGACCTCGCGGACCTGAAACGGCAGATCGAGGCCCGCGACCGCGAGATCGACAACCCGTACACCAAGGACACCCAGGTCATGGGCATCCGCAATGCCCTCACCTACATCGGCGACTCGCTCAGCCGCACCGCCTCCGCGCACAGGATCCTCGACCCCTCCGCCGGGCCGCTGATCGCCGTGCGGCTCAACATCCTCACCCGCAAGACCCTCGGCGGACTCCAGACCGACCTGTCCGGGCGGGTGCTGAACGCCTCAGGCGAACCGGTCCCCGGGCTGTACGCGGCCGGCGAGGTCGCGGGCTTCGGCGGCGGCGGGGTGCACGGCTACCGCTCCCTGGAGGGCACCTTCCTCGGCGGCTGCCTCTTCTCCGGCCGCCAGGCGGGACGCGCGGCGGCCGCGGCGACGGCGACCTGAGGGAGGTCTTGCAGAGGCGCATCGGCCGAGGTCGGAGGGGTCGGCCGAGGCCGAAAGGCCGTATCGGACCGGCCGGGCGCCGGACCGGCGGCCGACGAGCCGGGTAAACATCTGCCGGTGTCAACGCCCCGTAAGCGTGGTTTTTGCGTGATCATGCTGACGGGGCGGGACAAGAAGCGGCGATTTGGCGACGACTCGGGGCATCACCGACCATTGTCCTCGGTCCCGCGCTCCGAGGACGTCAGTCCCCTGGGTCCGCTCCGTGAGCCCGGTCGCCACCCGTCCCCGCTCCGGTCACGGCCGGTTCCCCGAGAGGTAACACCCCGCCATGCACGTCACCGGGACCGTCCCGCCGCCGGCTCCGGCGGCCGACCCTGCCGGAGCCCCCGCCGGAGCCCTTGCCGACGCCCCGGCCGGGGAACCGGGCGGCGGCGCGAGCAAGCACGCCCGCCGCTTCGGGCTCCCCGTCGCCACCGCCCTGGTCATGGGCAACATCATCGGCGGCGGCATCTTCCTGCTCCCCGCCTCCGTCGCCCCCTACGGCACGGTCAGCCTGGTCGCCCTCGGCGTCCTGACCGTCGGCGCCATCGCGCTCGCCCTGGTCTTCGGCCGCCTCGCCGAGCGCGACCCGCGCACCGGCGGCCCCTACGTCTACGCCCGCGAGGCGTTCGGCGACTTCGCGGGCTTCCTCGCGGCCTGGGCGTACTGGATCACCACCTGGGTGTCCAACGCCGCGCTCGCCGTCGCCGCCGTCGGCTACCTCGACGTACTGATCCCGGTCAGCCACCACCGCTGGACCGCGTGCCTGGCCGCCCTGGTCATCCAGTGGCTCCCGGCCCTCGCCAACTTCGCGGGCACCCGCTGGGTCGGCGCCGTACAGCTCGTCTCCACCGTGCTGAAGTTCCTCCCGCTGCTGCTCGTCGCGGTCGGCGGACTGTTCTTCTTCGACCCCTCCAAGCTCGGCTCGTTCAACGCGGGCGGCGGCAGCGCGATCGGCGCCGTCTCTGCCTCCGCGGCCCTGCTGCTCTACTCCTACCTGGGCGTCGAGTCCGCCGCCGTCAGCGCCGGCGAGGTCCGCGACGCCCGCCGCAACGTGGGCCGCGCCACCGTCATCGGCACCGTCGGCGCCGCGCTGGTCTACCTCCTCGGCACGGTGTCCGTCTTCGGCACCGTCTCCCACAGCCACCTGGTGAAGTCGACCGCGCCGTTCTCCGACGCCGTGAACGCGATGTTCGGCGGCACCTGGGGCGGCTGGGCCGTGGCCCTCGCCGCGCTGGTCTCGATGACCGGCTGCCTCAACGGCTGGACCCTGCTCAGCGCGCAGACCCCGTACGCCGCCGCCCGCGACGGCCTCTTCCCGGCCGCCTTCACCCGGCGCCGCCGGGGCGTGCCGACCGTCGGCGTCGGCGTGACCGTCGTCCTCTCCTCGCTGCTCACCGTCTACAACTTCATGGCGGGCTCCGCGCACGTCTTCGAGGTCCTGGTCCTGGTCACCACCTTCACCGCGACCGTGCCGTACCTCCTGGCCACGGCCGCGCAGCTCTACCACCTGGCCTCCGGGCGCCACGAGGCCGTCGACAAGCGCCGGCTGATCCGCGACGCGGTGATCGCCTCGGTGGCCGCCGGATTCTCGATCTGGCTCGTCGCGGGCGCGGGCTACGCGGCGGTCTACCAGGGCGTGCTGTTCCTCTTCGTCGGCATCCTCGTCTACGCCGTGATGGCGGGACGGCGGCGTCGGGCCGAGGTCTGATTCGTATTTCGCAGGAGAGCCCGGTGGTCCTGGAAGGGACCGCCGGGCTCTGTCGTACCGGCGCACCGCACTCGCCGTACAAACGCACCGCCCCCGCCGTACCGGCGAACTGCACAACCGGAGCGCCTCCCACCACTAGTGCCGGTGATCTTCCGCTGCGTAGCGTGGCACCCCGGACCACGGGGCCCACGGGGCGGAAGGCGGACAGCGAGATGCAGCCGACGGTCGTACTGCTCCACGGAGCCTTCGCCAACTCCTTCTCCTTCGCGCCGCTCCAGGCCGAGCTGGGCCTGCTCGGGCACCGCTCGGTCGCCGTCGACCTGCCGGGACACGGCTTCGGCGCGACGTACCCGCGCGCCTACCAGGCCCCGCAGGACCCCGAAGGGCTCGCCACCACGCCCGGCGCGCTCAAGGGCGTGAGCCACGCGGACAACATCGCCCACCTGACCGCGGTCCTGGAGCGGGCCAGGGCGAACGGTCCCGTCGTGCTCGTGGCGCACAGCCGGGGCGGCGTCGTCGCCACCGCCGTGGCCAACACCCGGCCCGACCTGATCGACCGCCTCGTCTACGTCGCCGCCTGGTGCCCGGTCGGCCTGGAGGTCGCCGCCTACTACGCCGAGCCCGAGATGGCCACGGTCGATCCCGACATGCTCGGCCTCGTCCTGGCCGGGAACCCGGCCGAGCTGGGCCTGATCCGCGGCAACTTCCGCACCGCCGACGACCGCGCCCTCGCCGGGCTCAGGGCCGCCTTCCTCGCGGACGGCACCGACGACGAGCTGCTGGCGTTCCTCGCCACGCTCCAGCCCGACGAGAGCCTCGACGCGGGCGGCCCGGACGACCGGGCACGCGCCGCGACCTGGGGCCGTGTCCCGAGGACGTACATCCGCCTCACCGGCGACGCGAGCCTGCCGCTCGCCCTCCAGGACCGCCTGATCCGCGAGGGCGACGCGCTCGTCCCGGACAACCCCTTCGACGTACGCACCCTCGACAGCGGCCATTTGCTGTGGATGGTCCGTCCGGAACCGGCGGCCCGTCTGCTCGCGGAGATCGCCGGGGCGACGGTGTCGAACCCGTAAATGTCCTTACAAAGTATTGACAGTGGCCCGCGCAGGGACTTGTATCGCGGCCGACGCAACAGCAGTTCCCCTCCGTAGCACAGTGAGGTGCAGGAAAGATGGACCGCTCTTCTCGCTCGCGTTCGCGCGGACTGGCCCAGGTCGTCGCGGTGGCCGCCGCGGCCGCCCTCACCCTCGCCGGCTGCTCCAGCAGCTCGGGCGGGAAGAAGGCCGAAGGGGGAGGGACGGGCACCTCGGCGGGCAAGGCCGACACCCCCCGTATGAAGGTCGCGCTCATCACCCACCAGGGCCCTGGCGACACCTTCTGGGACATCGTCCGCAAGGGCGCCGAGGCCGCAGCCGCCAAGGACAACATCGAGCTGAGCTACTCCGCCGACCCCAGCGCGGGCACCCAGGCCAACTACGTGCAGAGCGCCGTCGACCGCAAGGTGGACGGCATCGCGGTCACCCTGGCCAAGCCCGGCGCCATGAAGGACGTCATAGCCAAGGCGAACGCGGCCAAGATCCCCGTCGTCGGCCTCAACTCCGGGCTCGCCGACTGGAAGAAGCTCGGCCTTCTGCAGTTCTTCGGCCAGGACGAGTCGGTCGCGGGCGAGGCCCTCGGCAAGAAGCTGAACGAGGTCGGCGCCAAGAACGCCGTCTGCGTGATCCACGAGCAGGGCAACGTCGGCCTCACCCAGCGCTGCGACGGCGTGAAGAAGACCTTCTCCGGCAAGCTCCAGACGCTGTACGTGACCGGCACCGACATGCCGTCCGTGAAGTCGACGATCACCGCCAAGCTCAAGCAGGACAAGTCCCTCGACTACATCGTCACCCTCGGCGCCCCCTTCGCGCTGACCGCCGTGCAGTCCGCCGCCGACGCGGGCAGCAAGGCCAAGATCGCCACCTTCGACCTCAACAAGGACCTGACCGGCGCCATCAAGAAGGGCACCATCCAGTTCGCCGTCGACCAGCAGCCGTACCTCCAGGGCTATCTGGCCGTCGACTCCCTGTGGCTGTACAAGAACAACGGCAACTACAGCGGCGGCGGTGAGCAGCCCGTGCTGACCGGGCCGGCCTTCGTGGACAAGTCCAACGTGGACCGGGTCGCGGCGTTCGCGGCGAAGGGGACGCGGTGAGCCGCGAGGGGCAGCCGGTGAGTGCCGAGGGGCAGCTGGTGAGCGCTGAGGCGCAGGTGGGTCCGGCGGCCGCGCCGCCGGCTCCCGGCCCCGCCCCGGCGGACGGCCGCGGCGCCCGGCGCCCCCTGGCGCTCAGGCTGCTCGCCCGCCCCGAGACGGGGGTCTTCCTCGGTGCCGCCGCCGTCTTCGTGTTCTTCCTGATCGCCGCGCCCTCGCTGCGCCAGGGCGACTCGATGGCCACGGTCCTCTACCAGTGCTCGACCATCGGCATCATGGCCCTCCCGGTCGCGCTCCTCATGATCGGTGGGGAGTTCGACCTCTCGTCCGGCGTCGCGGTGATCACCTCCGCGCTCACCGCGAGCATGATCAGCTACCAGCTGACCGTGAACGTGTGGACCGGGGTGCTCGTCTCCCTCGTCCTCTCCCTCGCGATCGGCGCCTTCAACGGCTGGATGGTGGTCAGGACCAAGCTGCCCAGCTTCCTCGTCACCCTCGGCACCTTCCTGATCCTCCAGGGCGTCAACCTGGCGGTGACAAAGCTGGTCACCGGGAACGTCGCGACCGACGACGTCAGCGACATGGAGGGCTTCTCCCAGGCCAAGGCGGTCTTCGCGTCCTCCGTCGGCATCGGCGGGGTCCAGGTGAAGATCACCGTCTTCTACTGGCTGGCGTTCGCCGCGCTGGCCACCTGGGTGCTGCTGCGCACCAGGTACGGCAACTGGATCTTCGCCGTCGGCGGCAGCCAGGAGAGCGCCCGCGCGGTGGGCGTACGGGTCGACTTCACCAAGATCACGCTGTTCATGCTGGTGGGCTTCGGTGCCTGGTTCACCGGGATGCACAACCTGTTCTCCTTCAACACCGTGCAGTCCGGCGAGGGCGTCGGCCAGGAGCTGATCTACATCGCGGCGGCGGTCATCGGCGGCTGTCTGCTCACCGGCGGCTCCGGCTCCGCGATCGGGCCCGTCTTCGGCGCGTTCATGTTCGGCATGGTCAACCAGGGCATCGTCTTCGCCGGCTGGAACCCCGACTGGTTCAAGGCCTTCCTCGGCGTGATGCTGCTCGGCGCCGTCCTGATCAATCTGTGGGTCCAGCGCACGGCGACGCGGAGGTGAAGACGATGACCGGTCAAGACACCGCCCCGCTGGTGGAGTTGCGCGACACGGGAAAGTCGTACGGCAATGTACGCGCCCTGCACGGAGTGGACCTGACGGTCGAGGCGGGCCGGGTCACCTGCGTCCTCGGCGACAACGGCGCGGGCAAGTCCACCCTGATCAAGATCATCTCGGGGCTGCACCGGCACTCCGAGGGTGAATTCCTCGTGGACGGCGAGCCGGTGCGCTTCGACAGCCCGCGCGACGCCCTCGCCCGGGGCATCGCCGCCGTCTACCAGGACCTCGCCACCGTCCCCCTCATGCCGGTCTGGCGTAACTTCTTCCTCGGCTCCGAACTCACCCAGGGGCCCTGGCCGTTGCGGCGCCTGGACATCGCCCGCATGAAGGAGACCGCCGACCGCGAACTGCGCGCCATGGGCATCGCCCTGGACGACCTGGAACAGCCCATCGGCACGCTCTCCGGCGGCCAGCGCCAGTGCGTGGCGATCGCCCGCGCGGTCCACTTCGGCGCCCGCGTGCTCATCCTGGACGAGCCGACCGCCGCGCTCGGCGTCAAGCAGTCCGGTGTGGTGCTGAAGTACATCGCCGCCGCCCGTGAACGGGGGCTCGGCGTCATCTTCATCACCCACAATCCGCACCACGCCTATATGGTCGGCGACCACTTCAGCGTGCTGCGCCTCGGCACGCTCGAACTGAGCGCGGCGCGCGGGGACATCACGCTGGAGGACCTCACCAACCACATGGCGGGCGGCGCGGAACTCGCCGCGCTGCGGCATGAGCTGGCGCAGGTGCGAGGGGTCGATGTGGAGGGGCTGCCCGTGGGGGACGGGGCGGTGCCGTCGGCCGGGGCGCCGGAGCGGTCCGGGTCCTCGGAGGTGGATGCCTGAGCGGGTGATGCCCGGGCGGCCCCGCGTGGGGTTGCCCGGGCATCGTCGCGTTCTCCGGAAACGGAGGGGTGCGGCCGGGAACTGCCGGGCGCGGGTGGGCGTTATGACCGGTGACAGCGCTGTGACCGATGGCAGGGGACGCCCGCGAGGGCGGAGGACGGGAGGACGGCATGACGCACCGCACCACACGGCTCCGGCGCACACCCCATGACACCACCTCGGCGGAGGCGGAGGCGGAGCGCCGCCACGACCGCTTCGGCGCGCTGCCCGAGCGGATACGCCCCGAGGACACGGTCGAGACCAGGCCCGCGACCGCGCCGGACCCGGCGCGCGACCGCTACCACGCCGACGAGTGGCTGGTGCGTTACTGCGGCTGAGCCGCCTCGATCCGTACGGCACCGTGCGCGATCAGGCTCTCCGCGCAGTCCAGCACGGCCTGCGCGGCGGGCCGGGGCTGCCAGCCGAGCAGCCGGTGGGCCTTCTCGGTGGAGTGCCGGTTGCGGCGGCCGAGCGCGGGCGTGATCTCGCGCAGCGTGGGGTCGCCGAACCGGGCGGCGAGGCGTACGGCGAAGTCGGGCAGCCTACGGGCCGGCACCCGCCCCGCCCAGGGGCTGCCGAGCCCGTCCCGCAGCACGCGTGCCATGTCCGCCATCCACAGGAACTCGCCGGTCGCGAGGAAGCGCTGGCCCGCGGCGGCCGGCGCGGTCATGGCCCGCAGATGGACGTCGACCAGGTCGCGCACGTCCACGATCTCCAGCCCGATCCTGGGCACGCCGGGCATCTTCCCGGAGAGCATCCGGGCGATGATGCCGACGGAACCCTGGGCGTCCGCGGTGAGGACGGGGCCGAAGACGGCACCGGGCAGCACGGTGGTCAGCTCGGTCGGGCCGTCGTGGCCGGCCATGAAGTCCCAGGCCGCCCGCTCGGCCAGGGTCTTGGCGCGCCGGTAGGGGATGAGCGAGGGGTCGTCGGGGTCGGTCCAGAGCGTCTCGTCGGTGACGCCGTCGGTGGCGTACGAGGAGGGGCTCGCGGCGTTCGCGGCGGAGGTCATCACGACGCGGGCGACCCCGGCCCGGGTCGCGGCGCGCAGCACCCGCAGCGTGCCGTCGCGGGCCGGGGTGACGAGGTCACCCGACTCCGTGGCGCCCAGCGGCGAGGCCACGTGCAGGACGCGGTCGACACCGGCCATCGCCTCGTCCCAGCCCGCGTCGGCGGTGAGATCGGCGACGGCGAAGCTCAGCCGGCCGGTGTCGCCGGGGCGGACCTCGGGGGCGACCGCGTCGACGACGGCCTGTTCGCGGCCGGGGGTACGGATCGTGGCGCGTACGGAGTGGCCACGGCGGAGCAGTTCGGCGACGCACCAGCCGGCGATGTAGCCGGTGCCGCCGGTGACCAGGACGAGTTCGGGCATGACTGTCCTCACGGAGGAAAGGGGTGTGCGGGAAGAGGGGGCGCGGGAAAGGGGTGTGCCAGAATGACAGAAAACGGAGGGCCCTCCGGCTCTGTCTCCCAACGTACCGGAGGCCCCTCCGCTTAGCAATCCGAGACCGGACGGAAACCGCATCCGTGAACGCGCAGCCCGCCAAGCCCACCCGGAAAGACGCCCGCGACAACCGCGCGCGCATCCTCGCCGTAGCCCGCGAGGAGATCGCCGCGTCGCCCGCCGCCTCCCTCACGGCCATCGCCAGGAAGGCGGGCGTCGGCATCGGCACGCTCTACCGGCACTTCCCGACCCGGGAGGCGCTGATCATGGAGCTGTACCGCAACGACCTCCAGCACCTCATCGACCTCGCCCCCCAACTGCGCGACACCCACCCGCCGTTGACCGCCCTGCGCCTGTGGTTCGCGGAGGTCGCGCGCTACGGCCGCCTCAAGTTCGGCGTGGCCGAGGTCATCCACGCGGCGACGGGCGCGGGCCGCGAGGACGAGTTCTACGACCCCTTCCTGGGGGCGATCGGCGTACTCCTGGACGCGGGCGCGGCGGACGGCTCCCTCAAGTCCGGGGTCGACCCGGAGGACGTCCTGCTCCAGCTCAGCGTGCTGTGGCGCATCGACCCGGCGCGGGACGGGGAGGCGCGGGCGGAACGGATCCTGGGCCTGATCGTGGACGGCCTGCGGGCCTGAACGGACGCCCTGGAAGGGCGAGTTCTACGGCGCCGTAAGCGCTCAGACCGCCGTACGGACCTCGTCGAGCGTCACCGGCCGGTGCTCGCGCAGCGAGAGCGTGCACGCCTCGGCGATCCAGCCCGCCTCCAGGGCGTCGGCGATCGTGCAGGGGGAGGGGCGGGTGCCCGCCACGACCTCGGTGAACGCGGTGAGTTCGGCGCGGTAGGCGGCGGCGAAGCGGTCCATGAAGAAGCCGTGCGGAGTGCCTTCGGGGAAGGTGACGCCCGGTTCGGCCGAGCGGATCGGCAACTTGTCGTCCAGACCGACCGCGAGGGAGTCGGTGAAGCCGTGCAGCTCCATCCGTACGTCGTAACCGCGCGCGTTGTGACGGGAGTTGGAGACCGTCACGAGCGTGCCGTCGTCCAGGGTGAGGACCGCGCCCGTGGTGTCGGCGTCGCCGGCCTCGCGGATGTAGCCGGCGCCCCGGTTGCCGCCCACCGCGTAGACCTCGGCCACCTCGCGTCCGGTCACCCAGCGCAGGATGTCGAAGTCGTGCACGGAACAGTCCCGGAAGATGCCGCCGGAACCGGCGATGTACGCGGCGGGCGGCGGCGCCGGGTCCAGCCCCACACACCGGACGGTGTGCAACGCGCCCAGCTCGCCCGCGCGCACGGCGTCCCGCGCGGCGGCGTACCCCGCGTCGAACCTGCGCTGGTAGCCGATCTGGACCGGCACCCCGCCCTCGCGCACGTCCCCCAGCACCCCGACACCCTCCGCCATGGTGCGGGCCACCGGCTTCTCGCAGAACACCGGCACCCCCGCCGCCACTCCGGCCCGGATCAGCTCGGGGTGCGCGTCCGTGGCCGCCGCGATCACCAGCCCGTCCACCCCGGCGGCGAGCAGCGCCTCCGGCGAGTCCGCCACCCGCGCCCCGAACCGCTCGGCGGCCGCCTTGGCCGCGTCGGCCACCGGGTCCGCGACGACCAGCGACTCGACGGCGTCCAGCGCGGAGAGGGTCTCGGCGTGAAAGGCGCCGATGCGGCCGAGGCCGAGGATTCCGATGCGCATGTGCGGGGCTGCTCCTCTTCTGTGTGCGGTTGTTCCATGTGGGCGTACGCCATGTGGTGGCGCTACATGTGGTGGCGCTACATGTGGAGGCGCCACATGTGGAGGCGCCACATGTGGGCCTACGACATGTGCGACGCGATGGTTGAGCGCGCTGCGATAGGTGCGCTGCACCTATGTGGCCGGCAGCTCGACCCACCCCCGCCGCTCCGCCGACTCTGCCATGGCGTCCAGCGCGGCGGCGGCGCGTACCGCGTCCGCGAGCGTCGCGCCGTACGGCTCGCCCTCCGCGACCGAGCGCAGGAACCGGTACGCCTCGATGACCTTCAGATCGTCGTACCCCATGGCGTTGGCCGCGCCCGGCTGGAACGCGGCGAACTCACCGTCACCCGGACCGACGTACACCGTGCTCACCGGCTGGTCCTGGTAGCTCGTGCCCCGGCTGACGCGCAGTTCGTTCATCCGGCGGAAGTCCCAGAACACCGCGCCCCGGGTGCCGTGCACCTCGAAGCCGTAGTTGTTCTGCTCGCCGACCGAGACCCGGCAGGCCTCCAGCACGCCCCGCGCGCCGGAGGCGAAGCGCAGCAGACAGTTGACGTAGTCCTCGTTCTCCACCGGCCCCGGCTCGCCCCCGGACGCCAGCGCGTGACCGGCGGTGGCCCCGGCCGGGCGGGCGCGCTCGGGCACGAAGACGGCCGTGTCGGCGACGAGCGAGGCGATGTCACCGGCCAGGAAACGCGCCAGGTCGGCGCCGTGCGAGGCGAGGTCCCCGAGCACCCCGCTGCCGCCCCGGGCCCGCTCGTAACGCCAGGTCAGCGCGCCGTCCGGGTGCGCCGCGTAGTCGCTGAACAGGCGCACGCGCACATGGGTGACCGTGCCCAGTTCCCCGGCGGCGATCAGGTCACGGGCGGCCTCCACGGCGGGCGCGCAGCGGTAGTTGAAGCCGACCGCGCTCCGGACGCCCGCCTCGGCCACCGCGTCGGCCACGGCGCGGGCGTCCGCGCCGCTCAGCCCGACCGGCTTCTCGACCCAGACGTGCTTGCCCGCCTCGGCCATGGCCACGCCGATCTCGCGGTGCAGGAAGTTCGGCGCGGTGATGCTGACGGCGTGTACGCGCGGGTCGGCGGCGACCTCCCGCCAGTCGCGGGTGGCGTGCGCGAACCCGTACCGCTCGGCGGCCTCCTCGGCCCGCCCCGGCACGTCCTCGGCCACCGTCACCAGTTCGGGGCGCAGGGGCAGCCGCGGAAAGTGGTGCCGGACCCTGCTGTACGCCTGGGTGTGCACCCGCCCCATCCAGCCGAACCCGATGACGGCGATCCCCAGCGCATCCACCATGACAGCCCCTCGTCGGACCGGCCCACACCTGTCGCGGCCACCTTTGTACGGACATGGCTGACGCGTCAACCGTCCGGCGCGCTCTTTCCCGATCTTGTCGCCAGGGTTGCCGCCGGGGCGTGTGGTGTTGCCCGACTGCCCGCCAGGGTGGCGGCCGCCGCACACCCGGGTGATCGTGAGAGGCATGGCTGACAGCACGGTGGAGGCGGCACCCGGCGTACCGCACCGGCGGCACGGCACACGCGAGGCCGTCCTGTTCGGCGGTGTCTACGGCGCGGTCCTCGCCAGCTCCCTGGTCGCCGCCCTCACCCAGCACGGCCACAGCTCCGCCGCCAGCCGCCGCTACGACGCCCTCTGGGTCCTCGTCACCGCCTTCGCCTCCGCCCTCGCCCACGGCTACGCCCACTACATCGCCGAACGCGGCCCCCGCCGCCGCTGGGCCTCCCTGCGCGCCCTCGCCGACGAATGGCCCCTGGTCGTCGCCGTCCTGCCGACGGTGTTCCTGCTGGCGGGCGCGGGCTGGGGCTGGTGGCCGCCCACCGAGGTCGAGGAGCCGGCGTTCCTCCTCAACATCGCGATCCTCTTCACCCTGGGCGTGGTCACGGCCCGGGGCGCCCGCCGCCGCTGGTACGCGGCCCTTCTGATGGGCATGGTCGACGCTCTGCTCGGCGTGATCGTCGTGGTGGCGAACGCGCTCATCAAGTAGCCGGGCCCCAGGCATCCCCGCCGGTACGGTAGGGTTTGACCTGCACGAACACACGGAACCACTCCGCGTGTGACCGCACCGGGACGTGGCGCAGCTTGGTAGCGCACTTGACTGGGGGTCAAGGGGTCGCAGGTTCAAATCCTGTCGTCCCGACTCGTGAGAGTCGCAGCCGAGGGCCGGTTTCAGAGCAATCCGAAACCGGCCCTCAGCCGTTCCCGGGCACCGGGTCGGTGGTGACCTGGCGGCGGGCCAAGAAGGCGCTGCTGTCCGCGCAGGGCAGGCCCGTGGCGAAGACCGTCGAGGTGACGTTCACCAGCGCGGTCCGGGTCCGCGACGTGATTCTCCACGCAGTCGTCACCAGGACGAACGTCGCTCGACGCAGCGCCGAGGCCGTATGGTGACGCCGCCTGTCAGCTACTGCGTGCTGCCGTCGTCCAGGCCGGCGATGACTCTGACGTCCGCTTCGGACATGTCCAGGGTCCTGGCGATCAGGCGGGCCTGCGGCACATTCGGGTTGTGCCCGCGGCGGAGCATGTGGATGGTCGACATCGACAGTCCGGCGGCCCTGGCCATGGCCCTGACCGGAATCCCGCGCAGGTCCGTCAACCCGGTGAGCATCCGTCCGAACGGATACGGCTCCGGCCGCCCGGCAGGGGCAACGGCCGGGTCGATGACAACGTCACCGATCTTGGCCTGGAAGCGGATCAGCCGGCTGGACGTGGTCGACTCTCCAGTCGCGGTTCCACCACGGAAGATCCTGCAGCACCTCATTGAAGAAGGGCGGCAGGACGGTCATGTCCACCGGGCCCGGAGGATTCTTCTAACCTGCCCATACGACACCGAGCCAGTACCTCAGTGCCGCGATCACGTCCTCCGTCAGCGCACGGTCGGCAGTCTCCATGGCCACACTCTCCCCCAGCGGCGGCCCGTGACGCGGCCGGTGACACGGTCATGACCCGGTGTACCGGCGGTCACTCGAGAGGATGGCGTATGGCCAACGGCGGATTGCGGTGGGTTCCAGATGTCTTCGATGCCTATTGCCTGGCGTTCGTCCGGGGGGTCACGGTCGGCGAGCTGGTGAGAAGGCTGGGGGCGGACCCGGCAGCGGTACGGGAGGGGGTGACCGGACAAGCGGCCTTCACGTCGGCGATGAACGAGGGCGCGGTTTCCCTGCTCGGTACCGCTCAAGGATGGGCGTTTTCGCTGGAGCACTGGAGTGAGCAGGCGGCGCAGGCCGACGTCCTGGCCAGGCTGTCCGGCGGGACGGAGGCGGTCGTGATGGTCAACGGGGGCGTTGGAACGACGCGTTTTCTTCATGCCGTGGACGGCCTGGTGGTGGCCGACTTCGAGCCCGGTGTATCCGCCGCGGACATGAATGTCTCGGCCGACGAGCGTTTGGTGCCCCTCCTCGGCGATACGGACTTCTTCGACGGCGACGAGTGCTCGGTGCTGGGGGAGGCGGACGAGGAGTCCTGGATGCTCCGGCTCGCCGAACGGGCCTTCGGGCTGTCCCTGCCGCGACAGGAACTGGAGCACGGAGCCCTTGACGCCGTGCTCCTCCCCTGACGGTCCGTCGTGCAGCGGATGCGGTGCCCCGACGCCGCAGGTGCGTGTCAGCGTCGCGGACTTCTCCCGGGCGCGGCCCGCGTCTCGGGGCGGCGTTGGCCGCCGGTCGGGTGGGCGGATTTGGAGGTGCACGGGTGGCCAGGGGAGATGCCCTCGGCCGTAGTACGCGGGAGCAGGACGGGTACGCGTCTGGGAATCCCGTCGCGTTGGTCCATGTCGCCGGCGGCCCGGTCACCGGCTTCATAGGTGTGGCTGCGACACTGCGAGGCGCAAGCGCCTGACGGCGGTGTCGGGCACATGTTTCTGGGGGCGTAGATGGGCACGTTCGAGCGCGTCAACCTGTTCTACGGCGTCGGGCATCAGCAGGTGTACGCCGCGTTGGAGGAGTTCTGGCGCCAGGAGGGGTGCGCGCTCGAAGCGGAGGACGTTCACGACGTCAACCTCGACTCGTACGCCCTGCACGAGAGGCGTGGCGACTGGACCGTGCTGAGATGGACCCGGGGCTGGGAGTGGGATCTGCGGCGGCGTGCCCAGCTGCATGTTTCACGCGTCCACGACTGCCCGGGGCTGCTGGTCTTCATCTACGACGACGACTTCTGGGGCTACGAGCTGTTCCACCGCGGCACGGTGATCGACCAGTTCCAGCAGGAGACCGACGTCGTGGGCTCGTTCTTCGGCGATCTTCCGTGCCAGGGGCGCCCCGACCTTCTGCTGGCCCGGTTCCCGGCTCTGGACCTGGACATCGAGCATGCCCGGGGCTATCTGACCCACTACAGCATTCACGACCCCGGGTACGGGGGCATCGACTGGGAGGACGACAACGACCCCCGCAACACTCCCGTTCGTCCGGGCGACGCGTTCGGCCGCCTCGAAGGCGGCGTCTACTGGGAGTTCCAGGACTTCCTCGGCGTCGACACCGCACCGGTCTGGCGGAGGTTCACCACCTTGCCCCGCGCCGGCGTGTCTCGATAGCCGATCACGCTCGGAGATGAGCGGTCATGCGGTGGCGGCGCCCAGGAGGAGGTCGAAGGCGTTGTCCGCCTCGCGGAGTACCGCCGTCGCGTCGTGGCCGCCGAGGCGCCATGCCGTCTGGTAGCAGGCGAGGGTCAGTTGGGCGGCCAGGACGGCGGTGGCCGGCGGGGTGCCGTGGTCGAGCAGGTGATTTTCGAGGAGGCCGGCGTAGTGCCGGGTCTTGCGGGTGTGGCGGTCTTCGAGCTCGGGGTGGTGTGTGACCAGGCGGTGGTACACCGCGTAGTGGCCGGGGTCGCGGGCGGCCTCGGCGCAGAGCGCGAGCAGGAGCCGCCGGGAGGTGTCCAGTGCCCGCGCGAGATCCTGGAGCGGCTCGGCGGGCGCGTCGCGCATGGCCTCGGTGAGCGCGCGCAGGAAGTCGTCCTCGGTGGAGAAGACGACCTCCTGCTTGTCGCCGAAGTAGCGGAAGAACGTGGTGCGGCCGATCTCGGCGTGCTGGGCGATCTCGTCCACGGTGACGACGTCGAACCCCCGCTCCATGAAGAGCGCGAAGGCCGTCTCGATGATCCGTTCCCGGGTCCGGCGGCGTTTGCGGTCCCGCAATGACTCCACCGGAGACTTGTCCACGCTCATTCGGCCAGGATATCCGCCCCTTCCACCCGGCGGCCGGCGTCGACGAGGCGGCCGGCCTCGCGCCACAGCTCCTCCTCGCGGGCCTCGTCGTACGACTCCGGCGACGACGGGACGGCGCGGCCGCGGTCGAGGTAGGACCCGGTCGGGGCGGCCGGTCCGGCCAGGATCGTCTCGGCGAGCCGGGTGCCCGCCTGCCGCGGCGTCATGCCCCGGCCGAGGAACCGCTGAAGCCGGAAGAAGCCGTCGAGCACGCCCCGCACGGGCCCCGGGGCGTGACGGAAGAAATCGGTGCCCGCGACGAGCGCCGGGTTGTAGGAGTGGACGCCGACGCTGTCGGGCAGGCGGCGGGCCAGGGCGTGGGTCAGGTGGATGACGCCCAGTTTGCTGGTCGCGTACGCCCGCCCGGCCTCCCGCGCGCCACCGGGGCGAGGTGCCGCCAGTCGTTCCGGCGCTTCCCAGCGTGGCGCCGCCGTGGCGCCCAGCGTGTAGCGGAACTGCCCGAAGTGGCAGTCGCTCGACGTGAGCACGATCCAGCCCGGGCCGGTGAAGCGGGGCAGCAGCTCCCTGACGAGCAGGTAGTGGGAGAGCACATTGACCCCGAACGTCATCTCGTACCCGTCCGCGGTGCGTTTCCCGGTCGTCGTGAGGGTCAGGCCGGCGTTGCCGAGATAGCCGCCGAGCGGCGGGAGGTGCCCGGTGTCGAGCCCGCGCGCGATCACCTCCACCGCGCGCCTGACCTCGGCGAGCGAAGCGAGGTCACAGTCCACGCCGGTGACCCCGGCAGCACCCGTGACCCCGGTGGCCTCGGCGAGCTCCGCCGCGAGACGCTCGCCGCCCCGGCGGGCCAGCACGACGTAGTGGTCCTGCGGCCGTCCTCGGATCAGCGACTCGACGGCCTCGCGGCCGAAGCCGCGGGTCACTCCGGTCAACACGATGGTCCGGCTGTCCATGGCAGGCTCCTCGATATCGAGTTCCACATGGTACTCAGTACCGTAACATGCCGGGTTCGCCGGTCGGGGGGCTCCGATGGACCTGCCGGCGCGGCAGGCGGTCCCTCATCCGCCGCCCGGTGACAAGTCCGCGCGGATCAGCTTCAGCGTCTCCCGCGTCCCGGCCAGTTCCGCGGTGAACTCGTCGATGTCCGGCCACTCTTCGGCGAGCGTGCTCCACAGGGCCTCCGCCTCCTCCGCGGCCCTGAGCGCCTCGCCGGGGTCGCCGGTCTCGCGGAGCAGTTCCGCGTGCGTCGTCAGAGCGGTCGCCAGGGAGAGATCGTGGGCCGCCGGGTCGGTGTCGGCGAGCGCGCGCCATCCGGCCACGGCCTCCGCGCTCGGGGGCAGGGCCTGTTCGGGCCGGCCCAGATCCGCTCGGAGAGCCACCTCCTGGTTCAGGGCGGCACAGAGGTCCTCGCCGAGGGGATCCGCCCGGCGGCAGACCGCCACCCGCTCCTCCGCGCAGCCCAGTGCCTCGGCCGGGCGGCCGAGCGCCACCAGGGCATCCGCCCGGACGCCGAGGCAGCCGGCGAACGGCAGCCAGGCGTCCGGTTCGCCGTCGAGCTCACTCCGCCAGATCGCCGCCGCTTCCCCGGCCGCGGCCGCCGCCCCGCCGGGGTCGTCCGCGGCGAGCAGACCGTCCGCGAGCGCGCCGAGGGCCTCCGCGAGGTCGATCCGGTAGAGCGGTTCTCGCCGCGCGGCCGCCCGGAAGGCGGTGACCGCTTCCCTCAGGGCCTGGCGGGCCTCCTCGCCGTGGTCCAGTGCCGACAACGCGCTGTAGAGGCTTACGAGTGAGCCCGCCACCGCGACATCGTCCGCGCCGAAGCGCCGGTGCAGGGCGACGGCCTCATGGAGTGCGGAGACGGCCCGGCGGGGCCTCGCCGCCGCCAGCAGGCTCTCCGCCAGGCCCTCCAGACAGGCGGCCAGCCGGCGGCTGCCGCCCGGCGCCAGCCGCCGGTGGACGGCCACCGCTTCCGTGTCCGCGGCCAGCGCCTGCCGGAGATGCCTCCCTTCCCGGAGGGCGGCGGCCAGTCGGGACAGGCCGTTCGCCAACAGGGGTTCGTACACGGCCCCTTCCGCGGCGACGAGGTCGCGGCACCGGTCGACCGCTTCCTGAGCGGTGGCCAGCGCCTCGTCGGTGCGTCCGTGGTCGACCAGATGGACCGCGAGAGCGGACAGCGCTTCCACCGACTCCCTTGAGAAGACCGCCGGGTTGGCGGCGGCCAGTCTCCGGTAGAGGGCCGCCGCCTCGACGGCCAGCGCGAACGTCTCCTCCCGCTCGTCCAGGCCGGAGAGGTTGATCCGCAGGTTCGTCAACGACCGTGCCAGGGAGGGTTCATGGACCGCCGGACTGTCCGCTGCCAGCGGCCGGAAGACGGCCACGGCCTCGCGCGCCGCGGCGACCCCGCCGCGGAGGTCGCCCGTCGTGTTGAGCGCGCGGCCGAGGCCGGCCCACGCCCTGCCGAGGTCGGGCCGGTAGGTCTGCGGTTCGGCCGTGGCCAGCCGCTGGTAGAGGGACACGGCCTCCCGCGCGGCCCCGGCCGCCTCGTCCGGTGCCACGCCGGTCAGAAAGACGCTCAGGTTCGCCAGCGACAGGGCCAGATCCGGCTCGTGGACGACAGAGTTCTCCTCGGCCAGCCGTCGGCGGAGGGCCACCGACCTCCGCGCCGCTTCGGCCGCGCCCGAGGCGTCGTCGGACTCGGACAGGGCGATGGCCAGATTGGTCAGTGCCGCCGCGAGGTCCGCAGCGTGCCGGTGGTCCTCGGCCGCGAGCCGGTCCCGCAGCCGGACGGCCTCCCGCGCGGCCGTCACCGCCTCCGCGTACAGGCCCGCGTGCAGGGAACGGACGGCCAGCCTGTGGTGGAGTGTCGCCCGGGCCGCCGCGTCGTCCGTCGCGGCCAGCCCGTATTCGGTCAGCCGCCGGGTGAGTACGGCGATACTGGTGTCCAGTTCGACGTTGGCGTCCTGCGGCAAGTGGGCTTCGAGCGCCGCCAGCACGTCCGGGTCGGCGTACTCGGCGAGGGTCACCAGACTGGCGCCGACGGCGTGCTCGACGAGTTCCGGGTGGGCGAGCAGCAGCGGGTACAGATGGTCGCGGCGCAGCCGCTCCCAGCGCTGCGCCGTCTCCACGAGTACGCCGAGGACCGCGCCGGTGTACGGCGGGCGGGTGCCGTCCGGGCCGGTGCCCAGAAGCCTGCCCGGCAGATCCCAGGCCCAGCCGTCCTCGCCCGACAGCAGAGCCGCCACGTGGTCCTCACCCAGCCGGTCCGGGTGCAGCGGCTCCAGCATGGTCCCGGGCTCGGAAGGCGGGTAACACACGGCGTGGTCGTCCAGCAGGTGCTGTGCGGCGGTGCCGTCCGCCGCCAGACCCACCGTGGTCACCACCGTCGCGGCCGCCGCGTTGGGCAGCGGCCGGGTCAGCGTGGCGAGCCCGGCCATCCGGGCCATGGTGCGCTCCGGGAGATCCACGCGCCCGTTGGCCCGCATGGTCGCCCAGTGGTCGGTCTCCCTGGCGAGCAGATACGCGGACAGTTCCGCCGGATCCTCGGGGGCGCGCACGCCCCGGCGGTGGGCGTCCACGGCGACCAGGGCCGCCATGTGCAGGGTGAGGGCCAGCGCGTAGCGGTCGTCGGTGAGGGAGCCCGCGGGTTCCAACGCGGTCACCACACCCGCGTCGAGCAGGGCGCCGAACCTGTTGCGCGCGACGGTGAACATGAGACGTCTGTCGTCGACCGTGTGCGCCAGCGGGCCGAGCGCCAGCGCCTCGGTGGTGGCACGGAGCTTGCTCAGGGGGTTCCGCAGGGACTGCCACCAGTAGCCCGCCGGCCGCGCCAGCAGGAGCAGTCTGACGGGTACGCCCTGCCGGAGAGCCGGTGAGCGGAACAGGCGCTCCAGGTGGACGCGCGGCCACCTCTCGGCGTAGTCGGCCACCACCAGCAGACCGCGCGCACCGCGGACCGTCCGGTCCTCGAGTTCTCCCACCGCCCGGCCGGGATCGGTGTGGTGGTGCGCCTGCGCGACCGCCCACTCCTCGGCCGCCGCCCGCGCCGCGCACTGTGCCGCGAGCCGTGTCTTGCCCTGGCCGCCCGGTCCGTGGAGCAGCAGGACCGAGAAGTCGTCCTCCTGCTCCAACCAGCTTCGCAAACGGGCCAGTTCATCCTGCCGGCCGACGAAAGGCACGGCCCGGGCGGCGGTGGAGAGCAGACTGCTCGGTCCCGACCGCCGTACGTCCGGTGGGCCGGGGTCGTCGAGCGGGAACGGTTCCAGCCAGAAGGCCTCGTCGGCAAGGAAGTTGACGTTGACGTCACCCGCCACCGACCCCGTGACGGCGACCGCCAGTCGCGCATGGGACTGATGGACGTCACCGGTGGGGCCGAGGACGCCGGCGGGGGGCTCCGGGCTCACGGTTCCCGCACTACGATGTCACCGCCGACCGACCCGGTGTTGGCGATGAACGTGCCACCGCCGGACTGCCGCACCGAACCGGTCGAGGGCGGTGGCGGGAACGCGGGGTGCCGGACGTCGCCGTGGTCGGCGCGCCGCTCCACCTCGTCCACCAGACGGTCCCACAGCGCCTGGAACAGTTCCTGCTTCGTGTACAGCATGAGGCCCTCGGACGCACCGAAGACGGAGGCGTCCGTCATTCTCAGTTTCGGTACTCCCGCTTCGAGGTCGAACACCTGCGAGGCCATGCCGTTGTCGCGGTTTCCCCTGACCGGCCGCCCACGCGGCGAGAGCGCGAAGTACAGCACCTCTTCGCCGCGTCCCGCACGGCCGACCGAGATGCTGATCGTGTACAGCCTTCTCCCGCGCTGTTCGACCCGCACGCTCAGCACCGAGTCGGAACAGTCGGCCGTGCACACGAGGCCGGACTCGTTCATCCGCACCGCCGCCGCCTCGAACTGTTCGGCCAAGTAGCGGAAGGCGGAGCGGAGTTCACGGTTCGCGCTGTAATTCCCGGGGATTGTGGCGGGCATCCGCACGTTCGGCATCCGCAGCTTCGGCATCCCGTCCCCCGGGGTCTCACCCCGCTGCCGAAGACGCACCCCCTTGATCCGCTGCGCGAACGCGTCCGCCAGTTCCCCCGCGGTGTAGTCCTCGCTCCGGAGCACCGCCACCGCCGGGTTCAGGAGTTCCGGGGGCACGCTGACGTCTCCCATCAGCACCGGGAGCATGTAGTCGTCGGGCCGGTCCATGGCGGGCAGCAGCATGGACCTGAACTCGTCCATCGGGTAGGGCTTGGCCAGGTAGTCGCGCGAGATGAAGGGCGCGACGTAGCGAGCCCCGCCGTACACCTTGCGGAACTCCTGGACGAGGTTGCGGCCCCACAGGTCGACCGTGAGATCGGCGTCGTAGGCGACGCGCAGACCGCGCTCCTGGCAGGCCCGTACCACTTGTTCGACGTAGTCACGCTGCTCGCCGGCGAACGACACGGCAAGATCGTAGACAGAGTCGCCATCGCTCATGAGGCGAGCTTACGGTCCGGGATCCGTGGCGGGGCCGTGTTCCGTACGCGGGACTCCGGGCGCCCTCAGAGCCGCCGCCGTGTCTGCCGGGTGAGGACGAACGAGGCGAACGCGACGAAGGCCAGGGCCAGGAGGCCGAGGGCGGCGCAGGAGACGAGCACGTGGGACGCGTCGTGGGTCCACATCGCGTCCGGCGGCCGGTTCTGGAACCGGTTGAGGCCGACGTCCGCACCGAGCGCGGCGACACCCCAGCGCGTGGGGGTGGCGAAGGAGACGGCGGACATCAGGGCGGTGCCCGGCGCGGAGGTGTCCCCGAGGGGGATGAGCAGGCCGGTGAGCACCACGAGTACGGCCACGATGCCCATGAGCGTGAACGTCACCCGTTCCAGCTGCCGTGAGGTGGCCGAGATCAGCAGCCCGAGGCCCGTCGAGGCAAGTGCCAGCACGGGCAGGGTGAGGGCCGGGCCGCTCCAGGCGTGCGGCCACAGGGGGCTGTCCAGTGCCGGCGTGCCCGGCGGATTCTTCCACCACGCGTACCCCACGAGGGTCAGCCCGGCCTGGAGGACCGTGAGGGCGGCGGCGACCAGCGCTTTCGAGACCACCGCCGCCCGTGCGGGCACCCCCCACCGGATCTCCCGTTCGATGAGATCGCGGTCGCCGACCACCGACGAGAACGACAGCGCCATCGCGAAGAACGCCGTGCAGATCGTGATCACCGACAGGGCCGTCGGCACGCTGTGGTTGGTCTCGGGGGTGCCGCCGAGTCCGGGGGAGGCGGCCCAGCCGGCCAGCAGGACGGTCAGGCAGGGGTAGAGGACCAGGGGCTGCAGCAGCCGGTACGGCCGTGCTCGCAGCCGTTTCATCTCACGCAGGGTCAGAAGTGCCGTCGTCCGGCCGACCTTCGCGTGGCGGGTGTTCCTGGCCGGGTGGGCGCGCGGTCCGTCCGAGCCGGCCGGGTCCGTGCGGGGACCCGACGCCCGTGCGGGACGGGCGGTCGCCGGAGCGCGGTGCGATGTCACCTGTCCCTGCCTCAGCCGGTCCATCACCTCGGCGTGATGGGCGGCGCCGAAGGCCGCGCACAGTCCGTCCGGCGGCCCGAAGTACCCCACCCTGCCGCCGTCCCGGTCGCCGGTGACGGCCAGGACCGTGTCCGCCAGCTCCAGGTTGGCCATGGAGTGGGTGACCACGACGACGGCGCAGCCGCGCGACGAGGCGAACCTGCGCAGCAGCGTCATGATGTCCCGGTCGAGGCCCTCGTCGAGGCCGGAGGTCGGCTCGTCCAGGATCAGCAGGGCCGGATCGCTCAGGAGCTCAAGGCCGATGGAGACCCGCCTGAGCTGACCGCCCGACAGACCGGCCACGGGTTTGTCCGCGACGCCGTCCTGCGCGAGACGCAGATCCCGCAGCACACGGTCGACATGCTCGGCGCGGCCGGCCGGGCTCAGGTCGCGGGCCAGACGCAGCCGGGCGGCCATGAGAAGGGTCTCGCGGGCGGTGAGGTCGGCGTGGAGGCCGGACGTCTGGGGGACGAAGCTCACCAGATGGCTCGGCCGGCTTCCGTTCGCCACCAGCGGCCTGCCCGCGAGCCGTACCTCCCCGTCGGCCCCGGCCATCTCCCCGAGCAGGGCCCGGCACAGCGTGGACTTGCCCGCGCCGGAAGGACCGATGACCGCCATCACCTGTCCGACGGGCAGCGAGAAGTCCACGCCGGCCAGTGTCGGCCGGTCGGCGCCGCGATACCGCGCGTTCAGACCGTGGCAGGTCAGGGCGTCGGGCGGGGTGAGCGCACGGGTCGACAGCTCGCCCTCGGGGCCGACTTCCAGGATGTGCGAGCCGATGGTGAAACCGGCCCCCGGAGCGAGGGTCGTCACGAGCATCCTGCGCCCGTTGACGTACGTGCCGAGGTGGCCGCTGGTGTCGCGCAGTACGACGTTCCCCCGGGCCGTGCGGCGGACGACGGCGTGCCGCCGGGCCACGTTGGGGCCGGGGAGCTCGATGTCGGCGCCCGTTCCCGACCGCCCGATCGTCATTTCGTGATCGTCACGCGGGTGCCACCGGGTCCGGGGGCCGTCGGCGCGGGGAGGCGTGGGTGCGGGTGCGGGCGTGGGTACGGGCGGGGGTGCGGGTACCGGTGCGGCGCTCGGGGCCGGGCGGGGGCGCGGCGTGGTGTCCGCCGTACGCCGCCGGTCTGCTGGGCCGACAGCGCCGTCCCCGAGGACGATGTCGACGCCGACGCCCTCGCGGCGCAGCACGATGCGGCAGGGTGCCGATCCGGCGCGGGGCAGCGGCACCGTCAGCCGCCCCGTCATCGGCGTGCCGTCCAGCCAGACCTCGGTCCGCTCGTCGTGCAGGCGCAGCGCCCACACGGCCGCGAACATCAGGGTGAACCAGAGCTCCGGCGCGCCCGGCGGCACCGGCAGCGTGCTGGCCGGCGTGCTGCCGAACCGCCAGGGCTGCCGGGCGGCGGACAGGCTGCGCTCCATCCCGTCGATCCGTACCAGCAATGCCGGCGGCGCGCTGCCATCGGACAGGAAGGTCATGGCGATTCCTCACGGCTCGGCAAGGAGGGCGGGGACGGTCAGCGGCGGTTCGCGGGGGAGCCGCGGAAGAAGTCGAGGAACCGTCGCAGCCATCCCTTCCGGGGGGTCGCGGCGGTGTCGGGCCGCCGTACGGTGGAGCGGGCCGGTTCCCCCGTGCGGGTGTGGTGCGGCGGCGTGCCCCGGCTCGGGCGGGCCGTACCGGGGCCGGTCGGCACCGGCCACCGCGCCATGGCGTAGGTGTCGTTGCGCACGTACATGGCGCCGTCCTCCCGCACCAGTGCCTGCCACGCCTGGGCCATCGGCCGCAGCTCGGCGGCGCGCATCGCCGGACGGCCCGGCCGGTCGGGCGCGGTGAGCGCGCGGAGGACGTCCACGTCCACCGACGGGAGCACGTCCGCGAACATGCGCGGGCGCAGATCGTGCAGCGCCAGGTTCTCGGCGAGGCAACGGGCCACCAGCAGCGCGGCCTTGTACAGGTCGGTCCGCTCGGTGAACGTCTTCGCCCCCGGCACCCGCCACGGCTCCGGTTCCCGTACGACGCGGAAGGGGTTCTTGCCCTCGACGAGGTAGGCGTCGCAGTCCAGGAAGTACACCCGCGGGACACCGGTGGTGCCCGTGGTGAGCACGTTGCGGGGCTGCAGGTCGCCGACCACCACGTCCAGCCCGTGCAGGAACGCCAGGCTCTGCAGGAGATGGCCCAGGGCGGCCAGCTTGCGCGGCGCCGGGAAATGGGGCGCGTGGTAGCGGGCGCTGTAGTCGGGGTCGCGGGCGAGCGCGGTCAGGTCGCGGACCGCTCCGGGCTCTTTGTCCTCGAAGAACTCGCGCGGAGCCTCGTTCATCAGGACCCCGGCCACCGTGCGTCCCTCGCGGACCACGGCCGTGGGCCAGGCCGCCAGGGCGTCCAGCCGACGCCTGTCGGCGGGCGACAGCTGCTGCCGCCAGCGCACATGTGCCCGCAGGACCGAAGGGTCCACCTCCCCGCGGGTGCCGGGCCGGTACTCCTTGAACAGCAGCGCCTCGCCGTCCGGTGCCCGGCACCGGAACACCCCATGGGTGGTGCCCCCGCCGCTCAGGGAGCCCGACCGCTCCACGCGCAGCCGTCCCAGCTCCACTTCCGAGTACGGGCCCATGTCAGGCCTCGCGCGGCGGACGCGACCACACGACGGCTACGGTGCGGTCGTCGTTGTTGCCGCGCATCTTCCAGTCGACCGTGCGGAGGAAGTCGGACGCCTTCGGCGGCTGCTCGACGACGGAGGCGATCACCTTGCCCAGAATCTCCGGCTGCGCGTCGAGCCCCTTGCCGAAGCCGTCGCTCGCCAGGGCGGTCACGTCGTCGTCCGCGAGGACCGCGCAGCCCGTGCGCACGCTGTCCGCGTCGCGGGGCATCGCCTTCGTGCGGTTGTCGTGTGCCGGGGCGGAGCTCTCCGGGGGGTAGAGCGGGCGCCAGGACAGGCGGGTCAGGTTCAGTACGTCGATCCGGGCGTCCCCGACCCCGCCGTAGTACACCTCGAAGCCCAGCTCGGAGCGGTGGCAGACGGCGAAGGCCAGCGTGGCGGCGGGCGGTCGCGGTCCCTGCGGGGAGGTGTCGGCGGGCAGTTGGTAGCCGGCGGCCGCCGCCTGGCGTTTGAGCGCGGGCGGTTCAAGGAGCCGCCCCACGCGATGCACCGCCCGCCGGGCCCGTTTGTCCCAGTTATCCGGGACGGGCGGGCCGTTGCGCCCGACGTCCTCGCTGAGCGTCCGCACGATCTGGGAGGCGCCGACCCCGGCCGCCGCGTGCGCGGCCCAGGAGCTGGAGACCCCGTCCGCCACGGCGATCACGACCACGGACGACGTGGTGGAGCAGCCGGAGAAGGCGTAGGCGTCCTCCCGGTACCGGCCGCGTACCTCGTGGTCGGCGCCCGCCTGCGAGGCCGCGTAGACCGTGAACGGACCCCAGTTGCCCCGGTCGGCGACCACTCCCGCGCTGCCCGAGCCGGTCCGCAGCGGAAGCTCCACCCGGTGCCCCTCGTAGGAGGCCGCCGGCAGCGCCGGGCCGGTGTAGGGGGCGGGGGCCGTCATGCGGGGCTGCTCGCGGGGGCTCTCGCTCCACCGCCCGGCCCGTTCCGGGCTCTCGTCGCCGTGCGTCGCCGCTTCCCCGGAGTGCGAGGGGTTCCCCGTGTCCTGACGGACGAGGTCCCGGGGCCTCTGGTCCGCCGCCGTGCTCCCGCCGCGGAGCGCTTCCCGAAGCGCCCGCGCGAGCCTTTGCACGAACGACGGAGCGGTACGCCCGTGACGGGGCTGTGTCTCCCTGGACGGCTCAGGCGACACGGCGCATCCCCCGGGGGGTCTCGAAGACGAAGGAGCCGCTGGCCGAGGAGTGGGTGACGGAGAAGACGATGATGTCGATGATCGAGCGCAGCAGATCGGCGGGCGTCGTACCCGGATCGGCGATACAGGCGGCGCCCGGCGGATCGGTGGTCGCGACCCGGCGCAGAGTGCGCTCGTCCACGGTGCCCAGGCCCAGCGCGATGATCCGGGGCCGGTACGCGAACCCGGGGTCCACGAGCTTGTCGCGCTCGGGCAGCCAGACCTCGTCGGCCTGTCTGCTGCCGCCGACCTCCGGCTGGCCGTCGGTGATGAAGAAGACCGCGGGCCCCTTCACATGCCGTCTCTGCTCGGTCAGGCGCCGGGTGTCCTCCCGGATGACGGTCGCCAGCTTCTTGAAGACACCGGCGTAGTTGGTCTGGTTGCCCTTGGGCAGCGTGTAGATGGGGGCGGCCGGTGCACCGTCCGCGACCTCGCACAGGGGCGTGACGACCTCGGCCGAGTCGTGGAAGGCGATCACGGACAGATGCGCGATGTGCCGCGCCGAGATGTCCTTGTCGATGGCCTCCAGCATCCCCGCGAAGGACGTGTTCATGACGTAGTGCGGGCTCAGCGACTCGTTCGGATGCCAGCGCTGGTGCCACATGGACTGCGAGACGTCGCACACCACGTAGAACGGCCAGGCCTCGTAACTCGCGCCCAGATCGAGCGACTCCTGCAACGGCACGTCTTCCCCCCGTCCGACGCCCCCCACAGGTCACGGGAGCGGCAATGTCGCGGCTTGCTCCCCACAAGCCGACAACTTTCCTATTGCCCAACTTCCCTCGTTTGTATACCCATGGCGGGAGGATCGGGCAGGTTGCCGGACGTAGCCCCCAGTGCGGACAATTGTGCGAGGACGCGGTCGGTGTGAGGGGAGCGCAGAGCCCGGTACCGCGCCAGCGCGTACCGCCAGTGGTGGGCCGCGCGCCGGGGGTCGGTGGCCGCGAGGACGGTGCCGAGCCCGTCGCGCGCCCGGGCCTCCTCGAAGGAGCTGCCGCAGGCCCGGCTCCGGCGCAGCGCCCGCAGGAAGTACCGGCGCGCCGACGCCGTGTCCCCGGCCTTCGCATGCACCTCGCCCAGCCCGTTCAGGGCCATCGCGGCGTCGAGTTCGAGTCCCAGCGCCAGGAACGTCTCCAGCGCCTCGGCCAGACGGGCGGCCGCCTCCTCGTACCGTCCGAGCTCCATCTCGGCGAGTGCCATGCCCCGTTGGACGATCGCGACGTTGCGCGGGGCGTCGAGGGACCGGTAGAGACCGAGGGCCCTGCGGTGGTCCGCGAGGGCGGCCTCGTGGTCCCCGGCGTACTGGTGCACCCAGGCGCGGTTCTCCACCGAGGCGGCCACTCCGTGGGCGTCGCCCGCCGACTCGAACCGGGCGCGCGCCTCGTCGTAGTGCCGGGCCGCTTCCCGCGGTCGCCCCAGTTCGATGAGCGCGACGCCCATGCTGTTGTGCAGGATGCCCTGCACCCGGGGCTCACCGGCGACGACCGCCGCCTCCATCGCCACCTGGAGGGTCTCCAGCCAGGTGTCCCACGCCTTCGCGTGGAAGAAGAAACCGCGCATCGCGTCGGCCAGGAACCAGCACCGGGAGGGATCCGGACTGCCGGCGGCCACTTTCAACAGGGCGGTCAGATGGGGCAGTTCGTCGGCGAACCAGGCGAGCGCGGCCTCTCGTGCGGCGACGTCGGGTGTGCTCCGGGGCGGCCGGGCCACCGTGTGGGGGAGACGGTAACGCCCGGGCGCCACGGCCGCGTCGGCACGGTCGGCGGTGTACAGGTAGTAGTCGATCAGCCGGTCAAGGGCGGCCTGGACCCTCGCCTCGGTCAGGTCGTCGTGCGCCCGGGTCCGGGCGTAGGCGTGGAGCAGGTCGTGCATCGTGTACCGGCCGGCGCCGTCCGCGTCCACGAGGTGCGCGTCGCGCAGCGCCCGCAGCGCACGGCGCACGTCCGGCTGCGGCAGGTCCGCCAGGGCCGCGACGCCGTGCACGTCGAGGCGGGTGCCGGGGTGCAATCCCCACAGCGCGAACAGCAGACGCGGGCCGTCGTCGAGGCGGTCGTACGAGGCGTGGAAGGACGCGGTGACGGCACGCTCTCCGTCGTCCAGCTCCATCAGTCCGTTCCTTTCGTCGTCCAGCCGGCCCGCGAAGTCGGCCAGTTCTTCGGCTGTCTCCCCGCGTACCCGGGCGGCCGCGACCCGCAGCGCGAGGGGCAGTCCGCCGCACTGGGCGGCGATCCGGCGTACGTGCTCCCCGGCGCCCTCCTCGCGCAGGGCCGCCGCGGCGAGGATCAGCTCGCAGGAGCGCTCCGGTGGCAGGGCGGCCAGGCCGAGACGGTGCACGTCGTCCAGCGCGGGCAGCCGGTGGCGGCTGGACACCAGGGCCGCGCAGCCCTCGGGGGGCAGCAGCGGGCGGACCTGTGCGCTGTCGTGGGCGTTGTCGAGGAGGACGAGCACCGAGCGGTCCCTGAGGTACTCCCGGAAGGCGGCGGCGCGGTCCTCGGCGTGCTCGGGGACGGCGTCGAGCGGCAGCCCCAGCCGGTACAGCAGCCGGCCCAGCGCTTCGCCTGGCGTCAGCGGGGGCAGGTCGGCCGCGTACCCCTGCAGGTCGATGGCGAGGACACCGCCGGGGAACCAGCCGCGCCGGTGGGCGAAGTGGGCGTTCTGCAGCAGCAGTTCGCTCTTTCCGACACCCGCCGGACCGGTCACCAGGGCAACTCGCCGGCGCGGGACGCTTCCGTCGTCCGGGGCGAGGACGTCCAGGAGTGTGCGCGTCTCCTCGTCCCGGCCGACGAACACGGAGGACGGCGCGTGCGGGACGCCCAACGGCCGCACGGGGGCCGGTGACAGGGTCATGGTGACGTTGGCCGCCTGGACGACCGTACCCATGAAGGTGCCGCCGCTGATGGCGTTGCCGACGCGGGCGACGGATTCTCCGGTCACGCCCACCCCGACGGCCGGCCGTCCCCGGAACGGCCGCCGTCCTGCGCCGGAGGCGGCGGCGTCGGGGTGTGGTTGACGGTGAGGCCCGAGAAGTCCCGGCCCTGCAGCACCGGTGCGTGCTGGACGCCCCCGCTGATGGAGTTGTGGATCGAATCGCCTTCCACGCGCACCTGGTTGGCCTGCTCCTGCCAGGTGGTGAGCGCGGCCCGGAACTCCGTGTCCAGGGCGGACCGTACCGCCAGCGCCGTGCTCAGGGCGTGCGCGGCGTTCTGATCGTCGGGGTTGCGGTCCAGCCGGGCCAGTTCCGCCTCGCCGGTCGGGAGCGCGGGATCGGGGGCGCCCGCGTCACCGTCCCCGTCCGCGCCGCCTCGGCGGAAGGGCCGCCGCACCAGCGCCGAGAGCCCTGCCCAGGCCTGCTTGCCGAGTTCCCCTCCGGCCCCGCCGGCCAGCGAGACCAGCAGTGCCACAGACACCGGATCCATGTGCCCCCCTGTTGTCGACATCCTCGGGAACGCGCCTCCCGTGCGCGGTGAGCAGAGGCGTCGGCGCCGTAACGGCCGTCCACCACCACTTACTTCACCCGGAGGCTTCCCTCACCCGAGCAGTCTACGGCTCGTCGTCGGGGCCGGGCCGGTCGTTGGTCATGCGGTCGACCTGGCGCCAGAGCCCGGACGGGAGGACGAACAGGGCCGTCGCGGCGACGCTCTGCGCGTACAGGTCGCTCTTGCGTCCCACGGAGGACGGCGCGGTGCGGCGCACCTCTCTCAGCATGCGCCGGCCCCGGCTCCGGTTACCGGTGAGCACCAGCGCCACCCCGAGCCCGTACTGCGCGTGCAGCGTGTCGGGGTGCCGGGGGCCGAGGGTGGCCGACAGGCCGTCGTAGGCGTGCTCGTGCAGTTCCGCCGCCTGCCGGTACTCGCGCAGCTGGGCGTGCGAGCGGCCCAGCATCAGCCGGGCGCGGAGCGTCAGCGGGTGCCGGGGGCCGTACCGGCGGTCGAGCCGGGAGATCGTCTCCACCAGGTGCGTGCGGGCCTTGTGTGGACGCCCCAGACACAGCAGGGCGTAGCCGTACTCCACGTCGGCGGCGAGCGTGGCGCCGTTCAACGGTCCGTGCCGGGAGCGCAGTTGCTCCCGGAGCCGGGCCAATGACTCGGCGGCCTCCCGCCAGTTCGCCGGATCGGGGCCGAGCTCCAGCAGATGCAGGGTCAGCCAGGCCTGCGCCAGCACGGACTGGGCCGCCACGGAGTGCATGTGCTCGGGAAGGCCCTGTTCGCGGTACCAGTTCCGGACGGTCTCCGCGGTCTGCCGGGCCTCGCGCTGGGCGTTCGTGGACAGCTGGACGACGGCCAGCTCGATCCGCGCGGCCTGGAGGCGGTGTCCGGCGGTCTCGGCCGGCTCACGGGAGAGGAGGGCGACGAGGGCTTCGGCGTACGTCAGAGCGGTGCGCATGTCGCCGCGGAGCCGGCGGCTCTTCAGGTAGCCCAGCCACAGTTCCGTCGTGGCCTCATCGACGGCCTGCCCGTCACCGGCCGTCCCCGTCCCGGCCGGCCGGACGTCCGACAGCGGCGGGAGCGCCGCTCGTACGGTGTCCCAGCAGGGGTCCGCCGCCTTGATCCGGCCGAGCGAGTCGAGGGCCTGGGCCAGCACGGTCACGGCGGCGGTCCCGGCCGGCGAACCGGCCGGTGCGGCCCGGCGCGCGAGGCCGGCGTAGTGTCCGGCCCTTTCGTACCCGCCCGCGTCCAGATGGGCCTGCGCGGCCCGGAGCAGCTCCGGTGCCGTCCCCATAGCCGACGCCAGGGCCAGATCCCAGTGCCGGGCGGCCGCGACCGGCTCGCCGCGGTCCTCGTGGAAGACGCTCAGCACGCGGTGCAGCGTGTGAGCGGTGCCGGCGGGCACGTCGGAGCGGCGGGCGAGGGCGGCGGCGTGCGGCATCAGCTCCTCCGGTACGCCGCCGGGCGACTCGGCCTGCCGCAGCAGCAGTCCGGCGGCGGTCCGGGCGAGCAGGGACGGGGGAACGACGGGAGGCAGAAAGCGCCGCGCCGCTTCCCGGACGATGGAGTGGAACTCCCAGCGGTCCTCGGTCCGGGCCGCCAGCATGAGGTCGCGCAGACCGGTGAGCGCGTCGCCCGGATCGTCCCCGGCGGGCCGCACCTCGGTGACCACGTCGGCGATGAACCGGGCGGGCAGGGACGCGCCCGCGCACACCTCCGTGAGCTGGAGAACGAGCCGCTGCCGCTCGGTGAGCGTCCGGAAGCTCTCGCGGACCAGGACCGTCGCGGCGTCGAGGGCGCCCGGTTCGTCGGCGAGGTGGCGGACCTGGCCGGCGACGGAGAGCAGCCCCTGCCTGTCGCGCAGCCGGCGTCCGGTCAGCCGCAGGCCCATGGCGTGGCCGCCCAGCCGGTCGACGAGGACGTCCAGGGCCCGCGCCTCGTCCTCGGTGTCCACCGGACGGTACCTGAGCAGCAGCGCCCGCGCGTCCTCGGCGCTCATCGGCCCGAGCTCCACGGTCGGCATCGTCTCGGCGTAGGGGCCGTGGCGGCTGATCAGCACCGTGTGCAGCCACGGTTCCGCCGGCAGCAGGAGCGGCTCGACCTCCCGCCACTCCAGGCCGGGCGGCAGGTCGTCGACCACCCACAGGGCCGCCTCCCGCGCCGTGTGGAGACGGTTCGCTACGGCGGCGGTCAGCTCCGCGGCGTCGGCTCGGCCGGTGTCCGGACCGGCCTGGAGCGTGCGCGCGATCCGGCGCACCTCGGCGTGGTAACGGTCCGTCATGTCCGACCGTGTGGTGCCCGACAGGTCCAGCCAGTGCACCCCGCCGGGGTACGCCGCCCCGAACTGCCAGGAGTAGGCGGCGGCGAGGGCGGACTTGCCCGCACCGGCGACGCCGAGCAGCGCCACCACGGGACCGGACGTCACCTGCCGGACCAGCGGATAGCCGGCCTCACGGAGCCGGGAGTGCAGCTGCCACTGTTCGCGGTAACGGCCGACGAAGCCGTACTCGCCCGCGACGCGGTTCGCGATCCAGCGAGGCCGCTCGGTGAACCGGGGCTCGCCGATGGTGCCCCGCACGGACCGCAGCCGCTCCCGGATCGCGGCCTCCAGCGCGGCGTACGCGGCCTTGTCCCCGTACTTCGGCGCGCGGGCGAAGGAGGCGTCGGCCAGCTCCACCGGGAACAGGTGATCCTCGTCCGGCTCCGGGTTGATCACGACGATGCGCCCGGCGGGATTCCCCTCCCGCTGACCGGCCAGCAACGCGGCTGTCAGCTCGAACTGGCAGGCGTACCGGATCGGGTAGCCCGCCGAGAAGTACACGAGCAGCAGGCGGGACGCCGCCAGCGCCCTCTCGATGGCCGCCGTCACGCCCTGGCCGGTGCGGATGCCTTCGTCGAGAAAGACGCGCAGGCCTCTGGCGTGCAGTTCCTTCGCGGTCCGCTCGGCCATGAGCCGGTCGTGACCGCCGAACGAGAGAAAGACGTCGTACTCGTCCACCCAGGTCTCCTCGCTCCGCCCGCCCCCGGAACCCAGCACGCCCAGCACTTCACGGTACGCGACGCCCCCGCACTCTGGCCGAGAACGATCGTCGGCAGTGGACATGTCGACATGAGGTCAGGGGTAACTGTCCCTGTCGGCCGACATATTCGCGCGCACCATGAAATCGCCCCGCACAGTGGGTGATCGACCCACCCGTACGGCACCTCCGATCCGCGACGAACACCACGTAAGCGAACCCCGAGCCGCCGCCCGTGCACGCGGTCCGTCTCTTTCCGGGCCCAGTCCCCGCCAGGAGATTCCGACATGTCCTACGACAGCTCCGGGTTTTCCCCCGGCCGACCGCAGTCCGACGACTCAGAAGCCGACGGAACGCCCCGCAGTACGCCCGGTTGGTCGACGGAGCAGGGGGCGTCCGGGCCGGAGCCCGCGGGGTGGCGGTCCGGTCCGGTCCGCACCCTGCGCCTGTTGCGCCGCGCCTACCGCTGGCAGCGGCGCGTGCCGTCCCTTACCGCGCTCGGCTACTTCGCCGGGTTCCTCTTACTGACGGTCAAGGCGCCGGGGCTGATGACCCGTCCGGGGCCCGGCGGCCTGCCCACCGGGCTGGTACTGGCCCTCGCGCAGATCCCCGTCACCTGGCTGGCCGTCCTGCTCTACGAAGTCTCCGCGCGCTCCGTCGTCGACCCGCTGATCCGCCGCGCCCGCCAGGCGTACCCGGCGCCCACGCACCGGAAAGGGGCCCGGTGACGGAGTTCAGCGGTCCCGCGCAGTCCTGGTCCCTGGCCGCCTTCTGCTCCGTCGTCGCGCTGACCCTGCTGCTCTGCGTCCTCACCGGCCCGGACGCGGACGACCTCGCCGAGTTCTACACCGGCTACAAGTCCCTCTCGCCCCTGCGCAACGGCCTCGCCATCGCCGGGGACTACATCTCCGCCGCCACCGTGCTCACCATCGGCGGCATCATCGCGCTGTGCGGCTACGACGGGGTGGTCCTCGCCCTCAGCGCCGTACTGTCCCTGCTCCTGCTGATGTTCCTGCTCGCCGAGCCGCTGCACAACACCGGCCGCTACACCATGGGCGATGTTCTCGGCCACCGCCATCCCGCGCGCAGCGTCCGCGTCGCGGCCTGCGCCGTCACCCTCGTCGCACTCGTCCCGATGATGATCGTTCAGCTCGCCGGTGTGGGTGAACTCCTCGCCTACGTCATGGGGTTCACCGAACCCGCCATGAAGAACGGCTGCGTGGTGGGCGCCGGGATACTCATGATCAGCTACGCGGCGCTCGGCGGGATGCGCGGCACCGCGCTCGTCCAGATCTTCAAGACGGTGATGCTCCTCGCCTCCGGTCTCGTCGTCAGCGGACTGATCCTGCACACCTTCGGCTGGAGCACCGAGACGCTGTTCCGCACCGCCGAACGCCAGAGCGGAGCCGGGCCCGCCTATCTGCGCTGGGGGCTCCAGTACTCCAGCAGTCCGCACCCCGCCCTCGACATGGCGAGCACCCAGTGCGCCATCGTGCTGGGCGCCGCCTGCCTGCCGCACGTCACCATGCGCATGTACACCGCCGGAACACCGCGCCAGGTCCGCCGGGCCATGTCCTGGGCGGTCTCCTCGGTCACCCTGTTCATCCTGATGCTCGTACTGATCTGCACCGGGGCCACCGCCCTTCTCGGCCGCGCGCGTATCGCCGGAGCCGATCCGCACGGCACCACCGCCTATCTGCTCGGCGCCCGCGCCGCGTTCGGCACCGGCCTCTCCCGCTCCGAGAGCCTGCTCTTCGCCACCGTCACCACCGCCGTCTTCCTCACCCTCCTCGCCTCCGTGGCGAGCATGACGCTCGCCTGCGCCAACGCCCTCGCCCACGACCTGACGGCCTCCCGCCCCACCCCGCTGCCCCCGGCGCGCGAACTCACCCTCGCCCGCTCGTGCGCCCTGCTGGTGGGCATCCCCGTCATCCTGGCCGCTGCTCTCGCCCAGCACCGCAGCCTCCAGCCCCTGGCGACCCTCTCCTTCACCCTCGGCGCCTCGGCCATCGCGCCCGCGCTGCTCTACACCCTCTTCTGGCGCCGCTACACCCGCGCGGGTCTGCTCGCCACGCTCGTCGTCGGCACCCTCACCGTCCTCGTCCTGACCCCGGGCACCACCCTCGTCTCCGGCTCCCCCCTCTCCGCCTTCCCGGAAGCCGACTTCGACTGGTTCCCGTACAACACCCCCGCCCTCGCCTCCGTCCCCGCGGGCTTCCTCGCCGGCTGGCTCACCACCCTGCTCTCCGGCCGCAAGGCCGCCGACCGGGAACGCGGCCGCTACGAGTCCGCCGAACGCCGCCTGCTGGCGGGACCGCCACCGCCACCGCCACCGTCCGACCGGACGCCGTGAACTCCGGCCTGCGGGTTCGGGTGGGTGTCAGTGGCGTGTGAGAGTCTGTTTTGTCTCGCTCGGGGGTGCGGTGGAGTGGTGTTGCCCGTGGGGGGACGGGGGGCAGGGCGTGGCGACGGGACGGCCCCTGGCCTGTGGCCGTGCTTGTGGCCGTGCCCGCTTCCGTGCCCACCGTGCCGGCGGACGTGTCGGTGACGGAGGACGAGATCCAGGGGTCGTTCGTGCGGCGCAAGCGGCATGCGGTCAGCGGGTCGCGTCCCCTGCCTCCGGCCACGGCGACCGTTCGGACGTCACCATCGGCACCCGCATCCTGGCCACGCTGGACCGGCGTCAACTACGGCTGTTCGTGACGCCGTTGAAGCCGTGGATCGTCGTGGCCGGGCATGTGGTCGGCTACGAGTACGACCTCCGGGTACTCGCCCGGGAACCGCCGGGTCACGCAGTTGCCCGGCAGCCTGTCGCGGCATGCGGTGTCCGGGCACCTGATGAGGATCAGCGGGCAGGCGAGGGCCGCCTACGCGGAGAGCGCCGTGAGCGGCGGAGAGTCCGTGGCGTGGCTGCCCATGCGTCCACGCGCTCCGCTCGCACCGCGCCCGCGCAGCCCGTCGGCGTTGCCAGGACAGCGCCGGAGCGAGGACGGCCAGGGCGAGCAGGGCCGTGATCGTGATCAGGTGAGGCGTTCGGCCCTGCGTGAGTGTGTAGGGCGTGTAGCTCAAGCCGCCGACGGCGACGCCCGGCGGGGGCGGCCATTGGGCGGTGTCCAGGCCGGTGAGCAGGACGAAGGCGTGGGCATCGCGGCGATGAAGAACATCCCCCCGCGCAGTTCGTAGCCCTCGGCGGCACCACGGTCGCCCCGGGGCCCCGCGCTCGCAGCCGCCCTCGACGTACCCGAGCAGCCCTCTCGTTCACAGCGCTATCGGCCGGTACCCGAGCGCCTCGTCGACGAGCTGCTCGGGCGAGGCGCCGCGCAGGCCGGCCGGGGGATGGAAGATCAGGTCGCCGACCCGGGGATGCGGGACGTTGGCCTGGAGGAGGCGCAGGTAGTAGCCGGTCTCCGGGCTGCCGGCGAGGATTCTGCGGACCACCTCGACGAGTTCGTCCGTGACGATGTCCGCGATCCGAGGGCGGGCCGGACGCCCGGCCTCGGACGCGAACTCGCGCAGACTCCGGCTGCCTTCGTACGCGGTGAAGTCCAGGGCCACGTAGGCGTGGCCCGTCTTCGCGTTGAAGCCCCTGATCTCGTCCTCCGCGCTCTCGTCTCCGCGAAGCAGCAGGCCGGCGATCCGCTCGATGTCGTCGCAGAGCTCCGCCAGCCGCTGCCGGCTGACGGGCGGGGGTGACAGTTCCGGTCTCAGGTCCACGGCCGCATTGTGCCGCCTCGGAACCGGCCGGGCCCCTCGGCCCCCGCCGGAGCTTCGAGACCCCGCCCGGCCGACCGTGGCTCAGCGGTCTGCGCCGTGTCTCCTGCGGGCGCCGCCCTGTCCGATGATCTCCCCGCGCCGAGGCCGGCGGGCCCGGTGTCATGGGCCAGGCCCGATGGGAGGCTAGGCCATGGCCTCCCGGTTCGCGTGCCTCACGGAGTGGAAGCCCACTTCACCCTCGCCGAGCTGGTAGCCGACACTCACGACGCCGACCTCCCCGACACGGTGGGCGGTTACGGCAGCCCGCTCTGATCGCCGCGCCGACCAGCTGAAGATGCCCGCTACGTGGAGTGCGGCCGGGTTCACGCGCCCCCGCGTTCCCGGGGAAGCTTCTGGCCCGCCTCGATCGGCACCGGCAGCCGGTTCTCCGCCGGAGGCAGCGGGCAGGTGGCGAGGTCGGTGTACGCGCACGGCAGGTTGGCGGCGCGGTTGAAGTCCAGGAGGACGGTGCCGTCGGGGGCGGGCGGGGCGATGGCAAGGGCGCGGTTGGCGGCGTAGGTGGTGACGCCGGAGGTGGCGTCGGTGAACAGGACCGTCAGACCGCCCTCGCCCGCACCCGGGAACGCGGTCAAGGCGAGGGCGTGGCCGTCGAGTTCGAACTCGACCCGGCCCGGCGCGTCGTACACGTGCTCAAGGCCCTCGACCGCCGCGCCCACGGTGGTGGGGCGGGGTGTGTCGAAGGGGACGTAGCGGCCGGTGACGGCCCAGCGGGGGTCGGGGGCGTAGGCGGGGGTGCCGGTGAAGGCCGTACGCAGCGGGGCGTCCGGGTGGCGGGGGCGGACGATGTCGTGGCCGCCGCGCTTGGCGATCTCGATGACGGCGTCGCCCCAGACGGCGTCGACACCGCCGCGTTCGGGGAGGACGCCGAAGCGGTGTTCGCCCCGGACCGGCACGCCGTCCACCAGCAGTTCCTCGCCCTCGTCCAGCCGCACCACGACACCCTCGGCGCCGGTGTGCCACGTGCCCGGCGCGTCCGGGAAGCGCTGCGGGCGGTCGTCCAGCCAGTGCAGGCCGGTGATCGCCAGGAAGCCGTGCGGGCCGGCGAGCCGGGCCTCGTGGGCGCGGTACCACTCCAGCCAGTCCTCGGTGAAGGCCCGCAGGTCCGTCGTGGTCGCCTCGGTGGTCATGTGAACTCCTTCAATACGCGAGTTTTCAAAGGGAGTTGGACTGGCGGACGTCAGGAGGCCAGTTCGCCGAGGAGGGCCCAGGTACGGCGCCGGTCCTCGTCGCCCGCCATCTCCGTGCCGGAGAACACGACCTCGGTCGCACCGGCGTCGCGGTAGCGCCGTACCTGCGCCGCGACCGTCTTCTCGTCGCCGATCACGGCCAGGTCGGAGGCGCGGCGACCGCCGGAGAGCTCGATGACCCGCGCGTAGGACGGGATCCGCTCGTAGAAGGCGAGGTACTCGGTGGCCTTCCGCCGCACCGCGTCCACGTCGTCCGTGACCACGCCGGGCACGAGGGCCACGACCCGGGGCGCGGGACGCCCTGCGGCCTCGGCCGCGGCGGTCAGGGCGGGGACGATGTGGTCCGCGAGGGCGCGGGGTCCGGCGAGGTACGGCAGGATGCCGTCCGCCAGTTCGCCGCTGACCCGCAGCGCCTGTGGCCCCATCGCGGCGACCAGGATGGGTACGCCGTCCTCGGCGCCGGACACGCGCGCGGGGACCGGGGTGGTGGCGGTCAGCAGTTCACCGTGGAAGTCGGCCGTTCCGGTCTGGGTCAACTGCCGCAGCACGGTGAGGAATTCACGCAGCCTGGCGATGGGGCGTTCGAAGGGCAGACCGAAGCCGGTCTCGGTCAGCAGCTTGGTACCCAGGGCCAGGCCGAGGTGGTAGCGGCCGTGCGTCGCCGCCTGGGCGGTCAGGGCCTGGCCGGCGACGGGCAGCGGATGGCGGCCGAAGACGGGGATCGCGGAGGTGCCCACCTGCAGCCCGGGCACCTCGCGCCCGACGATCGCCGCGAGCTGGGGCGAGTCCGCGCCGAAGGTCTGGCCGAACCACGCCGACCGCAGACCGGCGGCCGCGGCCTCCTGGGCCAGCCGCACGGTGGCGTCGACCTGATTCGGCGCGTCGGCCGCGTTGAGCGCTACTCCCACAGTCATGCCAGTGAAAACGGTCCTCGCGGGGACCGCATTCCGGTTCTTTTGTGACAGCTTCTTGTCAGTCGTGTGTACGGATCAGCCATGTGCGGCCGCGTGCAGCCGTCTGTACGGGGCGGTCGTGTGTGCGGCTCGCACATGTGCGCCGGCCACATGGGGAAGGGCGCTCAGACCGTCTGGTCCGTCGGGCGGACGACGATCTCGTTGATGGCGCGTCGGCGCGGGCTGGTGGTGACGTAGGCGACCGCGTCCGCGATGTCCTCGGGGTGCAGTTTCTCGATGCCGGCGAAGAACCGCTCGTCACTTTCCTGGACCTGCGGCTGCTGATGGCCGAAGAGCTCGGTGTCGACGGCGCCGGGGCCGATCACGCAGAAGCGGACGCCGCGGCTGGTGAACTCCTGGCGCCAGGCCTCGGTGACGGCGGTGACGCCGAACTTGGTGGCGTTGTAGACGGCCACGGTGGGGTGGGCCTGGCGGCCCGCGACGGAGCTGATGTTGACCACGTCGGCGACCCGGCGATCGGCGGTCTGCGCGGCCTCCAGCAAGTGGGGGAGCGCGGCCTTGGTGAGGTACAGCAGCCCCTTGAGGTTGATGTCCACCATCTGGTCCCACTCGTCGGTCCGGGCGCGCAGGGTGTCGCCGTTGAGCATGACACCGGCCGCGTTGACCAGGATGTCGAGCCGTCCGAAGTGGCCGACGACCTGTTCGACGACCCCGTTCGCGGCGTCGGCGCCGGTGAGGTCGGCCTCCACCGCGAGGGCCCGGCCGCCCTTCGCCTCGATGGTCCGGGCGAGTTCCTCCACCCGCTCACGGCGGCGCGCGACCAGCGCCACGGCGGCGCCTTCCTCGGCGAGCCGTACGGCGGTGGCGCGGCCGATGCCGCTGCTGGCGCCGGTGACGACCGCGACCGTTGTCTCCAGCTTCGCGGACATATTTCGCTCCTTCTGGGAATGAGGGCAGTTCAGTGGCCCATGTAAATGGCCTATCACATCAATGTAAGAGCCCTCTTTCATCGAGTCAAACATGGAGGGGGTGGGATCATGGGCGCGCCCGCACCTGCACCCGCACTCGCGCCCCTGTGTGCCGGACCGGCTTGGAGTGGCTTGATGTAAGATGTCCCTTACATTCAGCGAGGGAGGGTCGGCGAATGCCTCGGCGCAGCACGTATCACCATGGCGATCTCAAGGCCACGCTGGTCACGACCGCCCTCGACGTCATCGCGGAACAGGGCGTCGGCGCCCTCTCGGTCGCCGAGGTCGCCCGCCGGGCCGGGGTGAGCAGCGCGGCCCCCTACCGCCACTTCGCGAGCCGCAAGGATCTGCTGATCGCGTGCGCGATCACCGCCGCGCACCGGCTGACCGGCGAACTGCGGGCCGCGCAGGCGGCGTTGGGTGACCCCGGTGACCCCGGTGACCCCGGCGGCCTCGGTGACGCCCCCGGCCGATCCGGTGACCCCGTCGAGGCCATGGCCGCCGCCGCGGCCGTCTACACCCGCTTCGCGGCCGAGCACGGCTCGGGCTTCGACCTCATCTACGCCGAGGAACTCCGGGACGCCGGGAGTCAGGAGCTGATGGAGGCCGGACGCGCCGTCATGGACGCCCTGTTGCCCGCGGCCCTGGCCGTCACCGGTGAGGACGCCAAGAGTGCCCTCCAGTTGTTGGAGCGTCAGATCGCGGCAGCCCACGGCTACGCCACACTGCTGCGCAGCGACTTCCTCGCGCGACGTCACGCGACCGTGGAGGACGTGGCCTCCGACGCCGCCGCCATCGCCCGCAGCCTCGCGAACGACGCCCGGCGTGCGGAACGCGGCGACTGAGAGCGGGAGTTGTCGATGGACCTCGTACCCGACCCGCCGCACGGAGTCGCACCGCTTCTGCTCGGGACGATCCTTGGCGAGGCGCCCGCCCCGGTTCCCGGGTGGGGTGAGCCACGGGTGCTGCGACGGCCGGCCCGCAACTCGGCCAAGGCGTAATGGAGTTTGGACCTCGTCCGTGTGCAGGCCCTGGCCGAGGGCGGCGAACGGGTGCCCGCGATCGAGGTGCGGTGGGCCGGGAAGGGATGCAAGTCCGGTACGCGCGTGCAGCTTTGGGGTCGCGAAGTCTTCACCACCCCCGCCGACGAGCTCTACCAGCAGGCCGGGGCGAGCGGTGGACGGTCGATGCGGCGCAGCCCAAGTACCCGGTGATCCCCAAAGCCTCGCTCGGCTTCACCCGGCAGACCTCGCGGGAGACCGGGCGGGGCGCCGACGGTCTGCCGGCGTGCGTCACCTCGGTGCTGGTCGCGGGGGAGGGCTGCGGCGACTACCCCCAGCGGCAAGGGCGTTGACGAGCCGGGGTGTGCGGCCCAGCCGGGCCGCACACCCCGGACGTCGCCTTCCGGGCGCCCGGGCCGTGCGGGTGTACGGCTCGGAGGGACGCGCGCCGGAAGGGTGGGGAGGCCGGGCAGGCGGGAGAGGCTGCCGCGGCCGTCTCGGGGCGGGGGTCAGTCGCTGCGTTCGGCCGCCGCGCAGGTCTCGCACAGCAGGCGCCGTGCCGCCCGGCGCCTGGTCGCGGTGCCCATGCCGGCCGCCCGGTGGAGGACTTGGGCGTACGGGTGCGCGTGCCGGCCGCAGATGCCCGCACCGCACGAGCGGCAGACCGCGACCGCGGCGGTGGTGACGTCCAGGTCCTGGCAGTCGAAGCAGTTCATCGCCGCGCTCCGTTCCGGCAACGGACGGACGGGCGGGCGGAGTCGGACAGCGGCGCGAGTGCGCGTCGCGTGATGGGGGCCGACGATGTGTTCACCCTGCGTACCTCCCGAGGGCATGGGTTTCCTGACGGAGTCAGGAACCATCAGCCCGGGGTGGGCGGTTCGGACCGGAGGGGGTCCAGGCGGGCTCCATCGCCGATGTCGAGTGAACCGCCCCGCGCGGCGGCGGTCAAGTCGGCAGGGCGGACAAGTCGGCGGGACGGACCAGTCGGCAGCGCGGATCAAGAGGGACCGGCGAGCGACCGTGCGGGGCGGCCCGTAGGGATCAGCCGGACGGAGCGGAGGGAACCCGCATGGCCAGGACGGCGATGTCGTCCTGGCGGTCGTCGCCCATCCGGGCCAGCAGCTCGTCCAGGAAGACCTCCAGCGGCTCGCCCGCGAACGCGGTCGCGCACTGGCGCAGCCGGGTCAGCCCGCGCCCGATGTCCTCGCCGGGACGTTCCACGAGCCCGTCCGTGTACAGGAGGAACGTGCAGCCGGGCGGCAGCGTGACGGTCGCGGTGTCGCGGTCGAGGCCGGGATCCACGCCGAGGATGGGGGCGTGCCCCTCCTCCAGGAGGTCGCTGCGGCCGTCGGGGCAGACCAGCAGGGGCGGCAGATGCCCGGCGTTGGTCCAGTGCAGCAGCCAGGGCGCGTCCGGGGGCGTCTCCACGCGGGCGATGACCGCCGTGACCAGCTCGACGGCGGTCAGACCCTGCATCACCCGGTCCAGCCGGCCCATCGTGCCGGCCGGGTCGTCCCCGCTGTCGTAGGCCAGCGCCCGCAGCATGTTGCGCAGCTGGCCCATGCGGACGGCGGCGGTCAGATCGTGGCCGACGACGTCGCCGACGGCGAGGATCAGCGAGCCGTCGGGCAGCCGGAACGCGTCGTACCAGTCGCCGCCCACCTCCGCCCGCTCCCGCGCGGCCACATAGCGCGCGGCCAGCTCGACGTCGCCGACGCCGGACAGGTCCGGCAGCAGGGAGAGCTGCAACTGCTCGGCGGTGTGCTGCTGGAGCGCGTAGAGCCGGGCGTTGTCCAGCGCGAGGCCCGCCCGGTGGCCGAGGTCGGCCGCGAGCGCCTGTTCCTGCTCGTCGAAGCGGGTCGCCGGGGCGCGCCGGACGAAGGTCAGCGCGCCGAGCGCCTGCCGGCGGGCGCGCAGGGGCACGATCAGCGCGGTTTCCGCGCCCAGGCTGCGGTACAGCCGCCACTGCGCGGCACGCAGCGGGTCGTCCGGCTCCGGGCCGCCGAAGCGGTCGACCACCACGGGGCCCGCGCCGCGCAGCACCTTGGCCAGTTCGGCCGCCGACTCGCCCGGCGCCGGCAGGGAGGCGCCCGGCAGCACCCGTACCGCCCGCTCCGGGTCACGGTCCGTGACGGTCAGCCGCCGCAGGCCGTCGCCCTCGATCACGTCGATGACGCAGGCGTCGGCCAGATTGGGCACCACCACCCGGGCCAGCCGGCGCAGCGCCTCCCCGGCGTCCAGACTGGACGCCAGCGCGCGGCTCGCCTCGGCCAGCAGCCGCAGCCGCGCCGCCGAGGCCTCCGGTGCCTCGGGGGCGGACGCGTCGGACCCGGCCTCCGGCTGTGGTGGATCGTCCCGCTTCATCGCACTCCCTCCGTCCTGTCTCCTTTGTAACCTTTGTCGTCCGTGGTTCGGAAACCTCAGCGTGTTGGCCTCCGGCGGGTTGGCGGCTCGACGGCTCGACGGCTCGACCGCTCTGCAGCCCGGCGGCTCGGTGGCTCGGCGGGCTCGGTGCCATGTGCCCAGCCCTCGCCGGTCCTCCGCGCCGGGCGCATGATGGAAGAGGCGATGAGGCTCGCCCTTGACCGCACTCCCGTGCTGATGGCCTCTACCGAACGGCGACGGACGCCACCGCGCCCGCCCGCCGACCGTCACGACCCGGGAGGTGCCCTCGCCGGCCCCCTGGCTGTCAAGGAGCCCGTCATGCCCGTCCGCAGACTCGTCCTCGACGTGGACAAGACGATCGCCGAACCCGATCTGATCCACCTCGCCCTCGTCATCGAGGCCGCGCCCGGCGTCCAGGCCGTGAACATCGCGGTCACGGAGATCGACATCGAGACCGTCGGCACCAACGTCACCGTGGAGGGCGACGACATCGACGTCGCGGCGCTCACCCGGGCCATCGAGCGGACCGGCGCCGTGGTGCACAGCATCGACGAGGTCGTGGCCGGTGTGTACACGGTGGAGAACAAGCCCCGGTCGCGATGACCGGCCAACTGGGCAGTGTGGAGCGGAAGTTCCGTGAACTGGCGGCGCAGTCCACCCTGCCGCTCGTGCTCGGCCTGGTGGACGGCCTCCTCAACGCCCTCACCCTCGCCGCGGCCTCGCTGGTCGGTTCCGGCGCGCCCGTCACTGCCGGGCTCGCAGTCCGGGTGGGGCTGGCGGCGCTCACGACCGCCGCGTTCGCGGTCTTCGTCGCCGACTACGCCGACCGGCGGGCGTATCTCATGCGCGCCTCACGGCAGTTGAACCTCACCCGCCGGGGCCAGCTGGCCACCACCCGGCTCGGCCGCCTCGCGACCCTGCGCTCCCTGCTGGCCACCGTGATCGCCTGCACGGCGAGTTTCGCGGGGGCCACGCTTCCGCTGCTGGCCGGTGCCGCGCTGCCCGGCTTCTCCTGGGTCGTGGCCGTGCTGGCCGTCGTCGCGCTCGCGGTGCTGGGGGCGGCGCTGGGGCGCCTGTTCGCGGGGAGCGTGGTGCGGTGGGCGGGGGTGCTGGGGGCGGGCGGGGTGGCGGTGACGTGGATCGGGGTGTGGCTGCACATCGCGTGAGGCGCCCCGAAGTCACGGGCGGCGGCCGGCCGATCGGCCGCTCACCCCGGGCACCCCGTCAGCCGTTCGTACGCCCGTCGTGCCTCCGTCAGGAACTCCTCCGCCGCCGCGGCCCCCTCGAAGTCCATGACGCGCCAGCGGTGGGAGCGGTCGAAGCGGCGCAGCACGGTGGCGACGGTGTCCTCGTCGGCGTGCCAGACGCGCAGGGCGCTCACGTCGGCGAGGGACGCGAAGTTCGCGTCGTGCGCGGGCACGCACAGCACGCGGGTCTCCGGGCGGCCGTCCACCAGCGCGTGCAGCAGGGCCACGGGGCGGGCCCGTACGGTACGGTCCGGCAGGGCGGGTTCCTCCATGAGCAGCAGGACCGGGACCGTACCGCCCTGGCCGGTGAGGGTGCCGCCGGCGCTGCCCGAGCCGACCGGGTATCCGGTCACCCGGGTCGAGCCCGCGCTCATCAGGTCGTGGCCGTCCGAGCCGTCGGGCGGGGCGAACGGCGAGCCGATCGTCGCGTCCACCGTGACCAGGAACTCCATCGCAGTCACCTCCCGTGGTGCGCACACCCTCCACGCAGAGGCCATCAGCACGGTCGTCGTACGCCCGGCCGTGCGGTCACAGGGCGAGCCCCATCGCCCCCGGCACCACCATTCTTCCCACGAGGGGGTGGGCGGCAACCATGTGGAGGGGATCTGTCGTGACCGGTGCCGTACGGCTCGCATGCCCCGTTCGGCGTACGCTGGATGCCTGCCGCGGCGTCATGCCGGGCATACTGCGAATGCGCCGAGCGCGCCGGTGATGGGGCTCACCGTGAACCGCGGCATCCGCCGCTGACGGTCCCTGGTCCAACGCTGTGACCAGGAGGAACGATGCCCGTACCCGCCGCTTTGCCGCCCTTCGGTGAGACTCCCCGCCGCGGCCGCCATCCGCCCGCGCCGTACGGACCCGCGCCCATGCCCGGCCGTACGCGCACGCCGGGCGACGACACCCGCCACCAGGAGAACCGATGGAACTCGACGTGATCGTGGAAATCCCTCAGGGGTCGCGCAACAAGTACGAGATGGACCACGAACTGCACCGCATCCGTCTGGACCGGATGCTGTTCACCTCCACGCAGTACCCGGCCGACTACGGCTACATCGACGGCACCCTCGGCGGCGACGGCGACCCGCTGGACGCGCTCGTGCTGACCGGCGAGCCGACGTTTCCCGGCTGTGTCGTGGAGTGCCGGGCGGTCGGCATGTTCGTCATGCGCGACGAGCACGGCCCCGACGAGAAGATCCTCTGCGTCCCCGCGCACGACCCGCGCTACGCCGACGTGCAGGACATCGGTGACATCCCCGACTTCGACCGGATGGAGATCACCCACTTCTTCGAGGTCTACAAGGACCTGGAGCCCGGCAAGTCCGTCGAGGGTTCGCACTGGGAGGGCCGCGAGCAGGCGTACGCGGAGATCGCCGCCTCCCGTGCCCGCGCGGCCGAACCGGCCCGGCAGGGGGCCTGAGCCTTCGCGCGCCCAACTCCGGGGTGTGCGCGTACTGTTCGCGCTCCACTCGTTCAGGCGCGGATGGCTCCCTCCGGTGCCGGGCTCGCGTCGGGCGCGGTGGCGGGCCACTCCTCGGCGAGGACGGCCCACACCTCCTTGTCGAGCCGCACGCCCCGGTGCGGATAGCGCTGCCGCAGCACGCCCTCGCGGGTCAGGCCGAGGCGGCGCGCGGCCTCGGTGCTGCGGGTGTTGCCCGACGCGGCCATCCACTCGACGCGGTTCATCCCGCGCTCGCGGAAGGCCCAGTCGATCAGGACCCGGCAGGCCCGGTTCACCAGACCGCGTCCCTCGCCGGCGGCCTCCAGCCAGCAGCCGATCTCGCACACCCCGGAGGCGGTGTCGAAGTGGGTGAACATGACACCGCCGACCAGGGTGCCCTCCAGCCAGATGCCGTAGATCCGGCCGGAGTCCGCGGCCTGGCGGTCGGCGTACCGCTGGAGCGTGGCGGTGGCGGTTGCGAGGTCCGTGCTGAAGCCGGCCCAGGGTATCCACGGGTCCACCGTGGGCCGGGCGCGGTCGATGTGCGCCAGGAACTCCTCGGCCTGCCAGGGCTCCAGCGGGCGGAGCTGGGCGTCGTCGGTGAGCGGCAGGGCGAACACGGGCGCCTCCTGGGTACGTAACAAGCGTTCGGTACGTAAGGTAGCAGCATGCCGCCCGCACCCGTCGACCATGAATCCCGCCGTGAGGACGTGAGCCGTGCCGTGTGGCAGGTGCTCGCGGAGAAGGGGTTCGGCGGGCTGACCCTGCGTGCCGTCGCCGCCGAGATGGGTGTCTCCACCGGGCTGCTCATGCACTACTTCCCGGCCAAGCGCGCCCTCATCGCGCACGCCCTGAGCCTGCTGGAGAGCAACACGGCGGGGCGGCCGCGCCGCGAGCACCCCGCCCCCGGTCTCGCCACCGTCCGGGTCATGCTCCTCGACATCCTGCCGCTGACCCCCGACGACACCGCCCGCAACCGCATCTGGGTCAGCTCCTGGGACCTGTCCCTGGCCGACGACGCCCTCGCCGCCGAACAGGCCGACCGTTACACGCGGTTGCGCGCGACCCTGAGCCCGCACCTCGCGGCCGCCCGTGACGCGGGAGAACTCCCCGCCGGTGCAGACCCGGACCAACTCGCCGCCACGGCGGTCGCGTTCATCCACGGGCTGGTCGTCCAGGCGCTCTTCGACCCCGCCCGGTTCCCGGAGGACGTCCAGACCGCGATGCTCGACGGGTTCCTCGCCTCTCTCGCGACGGACTGAACCCGGGGCTCCGGTACCGGTCAAGGGGGCGTCGTGGCACCGCGAGTGGCGCCCGGAGCGGTCGGCGCCCCGCTAGCGTTGCTCCGTATGACGGACACTCAGATTGACATCACCGAGGACCTGATCCGGGAGCTGCTGCGTGAGCAGTGTCCCGATCTCGCGGAGCGCCCTCTCCAGCTCGGGGCGCTCGGCTGGGACAACCAGGTGTGGCGGCTCGGCGACGATCTCGCGGTCCGGATGCCCTGGGCGACGCGGTCGGCGGACGCGCTGTTGCGCAAGGAACACACCTGGCTGCCGGGGCTCGCCCCGCGTCTTCCGCTGCCGATTCCCGTACCGCAGCGGCTCGGTGAGCCCTCGGAACGGTTCCCACGCCCCTGGCTCGTCACCACCTGGGTACCGGGCGAGCCCGCCGACCGCGCCCCCGCGACGCGCCCGGCGGAGGCGGCCGCCACTCTGGCCGCCTTCCTGACCGCGCTCCACCGCCCGGCCCCCGAGGACGCGCCCGTCGGCCGTGACCGGGGCGGCGTACTGGCCGACACCGCCGAGCACTTCACCGGGGCACTCGACTCCGCCGCCGACCTGGGCCTGGTCCCCGACCCGGACGCCGTCCGCGCCGTCTGGGAGGACGCCGCCGACGCGCCCGTCTGGACGGGCCCCCGCCTCTGGCTCCACGGCGACCTCCATCCGGCCAACGTCCTCACCGCCAACGGCAGTTTCTGCGGTGTCATCGACTTCGGCGACCTCTTCGCGGGCGACCCGGCCTTCGACCTCGCCGCCGGGTGGATCCTGCTGCCGGACGGCGCCGTCGATCTCTTTCACGCCGCCTACCGCCCCGCTCCGGACGCCGCGACCCTCCGCCGCGCCCGTGGCTGGGCGGTGCTGCGGGCGCTGGCCGGCCTCCACATCGGGCACGCGGGGGATGAGGGGCGGCCCGGGGGCAAACCGACCTGGGGGCCGCCGGGGCGGGCGTCGCTGGAGCGGCTCATCGCGACGGTGCGTCGGTGAGTCGGGCCTCGTGAGCTGGGAGTTGTCCGGTCGGGGACTCCTCGGGCGTCAGGGGCATGTGCGCCGAGCCCATGTGGCGGCGCGCTGGTCCTGGAGGCCGCTCTGAGACACTCGACCCGTGGAGTGGTTCGAGCAGGTTCGGGCAGCGGAGCAGCGGCGGGACTGGGATGCGGCGATCGCGCTGGTAAGCGCACACGCCGAGTGCCATTCCATCGATCCCTGTCGGCACAACAACCATCTGTGGCACATGGATCTGCTCGTCTCCGCGGAACGGTTCCCGGAACTCACCGAGCGCGCTCTCACGGATGTCCACGCACGCCGGAGACTCAACACCGCCCTGCGTGAGCGGGGGATGGAGGCGGCGCTGCGCGACCGGGCCGAGGGCGGTGACCGGGGTGCCCTGTACGCCCTGGTGCGGCTGCTGTGCGAGACGAGCCGGATCCGGGAGGCCGAGCGGGCGGTCCAGGACCTCGGCCCGGACCATCAGTACGCGCACCAGCTCGTGGCCGGCTTCCGGTCACCGTCGAGCGGTGCGCGGTGACGCGCTTCGGGCGAGGCCGTCAGCGGAAGTCGTAGTCCTCGTCCATGCCACTGGAGAGCCAGATTTCCTCGGCTCCGGCGAACGAGTAGTCCTCGGGATCCTCGTCGTAGTCGATCGAGTCCGGCCCCTCGATGTGATCGTCGCCGATCGTGCACCGGCAGGGGAACAGCTCCTGCGTGAGGTCACCGTTGACGATGCTGTTGACGGCGCGGTCGTGCAAAGGTCCCGTGGGCATGCCCCGATGCTACAGAGTCGGCCAACTCGCCCTCGCGGGCTGTCCCGTAAGCGACCTCCGAGTGTTGCCTGCGGCGGCCGCGGCCGGTCCGGAGGGGGCCGATGGGTCAGGATGACCTCGTGAGCGACTTCATCAGGTTCCTGCGGGAGCGGAACATGGCCGACGGCCACGCCTATGCGTACGTGGCCCAACTCTTCGGCGGCGACGCCCTCTTGGACAGCCATCTGCCGATGCTCGACCTGATCGACATGCTGGCCGGGGAGTACGAGGCGATGGACCCGGCGGATGCACGTCACGAAGGGCTGACGTACGCGCTCAGGGTGCTCACGCAGTCGTACGCCGAGCACCCTGATTACCGCCGGGAGTGGCGCCCGTAGGGAGGCCGGGTTCGTTCCCCGTCCGGTGGCGGTCCGTTCAGGCCTCCTCTTCCTCCTCGTCCTCGAACTCCTCGTCCTCGTCCTCGTATTCGCCGTCGTCCTCGTCCTCTTCCTCCTCCGGGGACTCCTCGTCCTCGTACTCCTCCTCCTCTTCCTCCTCCAGCGCCTCCTCGTGGGTGCGGACCACCTCGCCGTCGCGGATTTCGCCGCGCCAGCCTTCGGCGTCCTTGTCGGTGAAGGTCACGTAGCGCTGGAAGTTCTTGAAGTCCAGGCGGAGGCGGCGGCCTTGGGCTCGCCAGATGTTGCCGGTCTTCTCGAAGAAGCCGGAGGGGTAGTACTCGACGACCAGGACGATGCGGGTGAGACTGGGCGCGAGTTCGTGGAAGCTGACGCAGCCGCGCGTGGTGCCCTTGGCGCCCTCGGAGCTCCAGACGATGCGGTCGTCGGGGATCTGCGTCTCCACGGTGGCCTTCCAGCCGCGGGTCGAAGGGCCTACCTTCACCTTCCAGTCGCTGTCGACCTCGCCGTGCTGGCTGACACTGCGGACGCCCTTGGTGAAGCCGCTGAACTCGCCGTACTCCGTCCAGTGGTCGTAGGCCTTGCGGAGCGGCACGCCCACATCGAGGACCTCGATCATGTTCATGACCTTGGTAGTCCCCGACTTGCCCTTGCCCTTCCCGTTGCCGAACACGTCCTTCGCCTTGCCGAGCAGGCTGTCCTTGAGGTTCGAGGCCTTCTCGCCGACGATCGCCTTCAGCGGTGACTCGCCCTGGAGGAGGCGGCCGCCCACTCCGGTGAGGAAGCCGCCGTTGTCGGCGGTGTCGAGCAGTTGCTCCGTCAGATCGGCCAGCCGGTCGCCGGTCTTCTCGACGAGGTGCTCCGCCTGGGCGCCGAGGTAGTCGACGAGTTCGTCGCGCAGCATGTCCAGGCCCGAGTCCGGTGCCTTGTCCTTGACGCCTTCCTTGGCAGCCATGGCCTACCTCCCCCGCCCGGCGGTCTTCTTGGCGGACGTCTTCTTCGCCGCGCTCTTCTTCGCGGGAGCCGCCTTCTTGGCCGGGGCCTTCTTCGCGGGCGCCTTCTTGGCCGCCGCCTTCTTCGGTGCCTGCTTCTTCGCGGCGGGGGCGGACTTCTTCGCCGCCTTCTTCTCCGGCGCCTTCTTGGCGGGCGCCTTCTTCGCCGGAGCCTTCTTCGCGGCGGGTGGCTTCTTGGCCGGGGCCTTCTTCGCGGGGGCCGCCTTGCGGGACGGCGCGGCCTGCTTCTTCGCGGCCGGACGGCGCCGGCGCGGCGGTTCCGGCTCTTCCGGTTCCTCCTCTTCCTCTTCTTCCTCCTCGCCGGGCTCCTCTTCCTCGGCCTCCGGCTCCTCCGGCTCTTCCGGTTCCTCCTCCTCGTCCTCCTCGGGCTCCTCTTCCTCCTCCTCGAACTCCGCCTCCTCGAACTCCTCTTCCGGCTCCTCCTCGCCGGGCTCCTCCTCGTCGTACTCCTCTTCTTCCTCCTCCTCGTCCTTCTCCCCGATGCGCCGCGTGCGCTCGTGCAGGGAGTCGGCGAGGTCGGCCAGCCGGCGGTCGGCGGTGGCGGCCAGGGCCTTGCGGCCCGCGCTCAGCAGCTCGCCGCGCACCTGCTCGTTCAGCTCGGAGACGCCCGGTACCTCGCCGAGACGTCCCAGGCCCTCGGTCAGCAACTGCTGGGGGTTGAGGCCGAAGCGGCGCCCCGCGAGATACGTCGCGAGGCCGAAGGCGAGCCGCGCCTTCTTGGTGCGCCCCAGCACATAGCCACCCGCGACCGCGGCGGCGAGAGCGATCTTGGTCGTGTCGTTCATGAAACGGTCCTCCAGAGCGGCAGGACGGGTGCCCGCTCTCCCGGCGACAGCCCCGGGCCCAGCCCGCGATCATGAGACGTAGACGTAGACATAGACGGACAGCGAACGGCGCAGACGGATGCGCGCACGCGCCGCACGTGTCCGCCGCGGTGCGCTGGTGCGGCACCGGCCGACCTTCATGCGGCATATACGCCGTTATGATGAAATTGTATGTTCGCGCGTGGATTATGGCGCCCGCTCCGAACCCGCGGAGAGATCCGATCACGGAGAGACCATGGCCGCAGCAGAAGAACCCGCCAAGCGCCGTGCCGGCGGCGGCCGCGCCTCCGGCAAGGGCAACGCCGCGTGGGCCATGCGCACCGCCGCCGAGCAGCTGCAGGAGCTGCTCGGCCGCTCCCCGGAGTCGGTTTCCGCACTGAAACCCACCGATGACGGGTGGGAAGCCGATGTCGAGGTACTCGAACTGGAGCGAGTCCCCGAGACCACCAGTGTGATGGCCACATACCGGGTCACCCTCGACAAGGAGGGCGACCTCATGGCGTACGAGAGGACCCGCCGCTACACCCGAGGACAGATCGACCGGCGAGGCTGAGGCGAGGCGCCCGGGCGGCCGGTGAAGGGAGAGGCGCCATGAGCCTGGTGCCACAAGGCGGAGGACCGGTCGCCCAGGGCGGCGGCGGTGGCGGAAACCTCTACGACGTCCTGGAGCTCATCCTCGACCGGGGACTCGTCATCGACGTGTTCGTCCGGGTGTCCCTGGTCGGGATCGAGATTCTGAAGATCGACGCCCGCGTGGTCGTGGCCAGCGTCGACACGTATCTGCGGTTCGCGGAGGCATGCAACCGGCTCGACCTCGAATCCGGCCGGAAGGCCCCCGCCCAGCTGACCGACATCGTCGGGGACTCGATGGAGAGCGGCGCCCAGGGCAAGTCCAAGGGCGCGATCACCGGTGCCGTCGAGGCGGTCACCGACTCCTTGAAGGGCACGGCCGGCGGTGACGAGGACGAGGAGGAAGAGGAGGAGCCCGTGGAGAGGAAGCGGCGCCCGGCCCGGCGGTCCTCCCGGCGGGAGCGGAGTTCGGCCCGCGAGAAGGAATGAGCCATGGCCGTATACATCTACTCCGTCACCGGAAAACAGCACCCGCTGCGGCTCGACGGGCTGCGCGGCGTCGGCGAGGACCCGTCCGGCCTGCGCGCCGTGACCGCGGGCGCGCTGTGTGCCGTCGTCAGCGACGCGCCCGAGAACCTGCGCCCCAAGCGGCGTGACATCGGCGCGCACCAGGAGGTGCAGGAACGCCTCATGGCCGACGGCACCGTACTGCCGCTGCGCTTCGGGCTGGTCGCGGAGGACGACGACGCTGTACGGGCCGCCCTTGAGGAGCGCGCCGACGAATACACCGAGCGGCTGCGGGCACTCGAAGGGTGCTCCGAATATCACCTGAAGGCGACGCAGGACGAGGACAGCCTGCTGCGGCTGATCCTCGAGGAGTCGAGCGAGGCCCGGGAGCTGAACGACGCGATCCGCGCCGGTACGGCCGATGTCGGCGCGCCCGTGCGGCTGGGCGAGATGGTCGCGCGGGAGGTGCAGGCGCGGCAGGAGGCGCTGGCCACCGGAGTGGTCGAGGCGCTGCGCCCGTTCGCGCGGGACGTGGACTCCACCCAGCCGACCGGCGAGGACTTCCTCAGCGTGTCCTTCCTGGTGCCCGAAGATCAGGAAGAGGCCTTCCTGACCACCGAGTTGAGCGTCGCGCATCAGCTGGGCGACGACCTCGACCTGCGGCTGCACGGCCCCCTTCCCCCTTACAGCTTCGTATGAGGACAGCCCCATGGGTCTCTTCACACAGCTCGCGACCCTGCCGCTCGCGCCGGTGCGCGGTGTCGGCTGGGTGATGGAGCGCGTCCTGGAGGCGGCGGAGAACGAGTACTACGACCCGACGCCCGTCAAGCGTGAACTCGCCGACCTGGAACGGCGGCTGGTCGCCGGGGAGATCGACGAGGAGACCTTCGACCGGCGCGAGGACGAACTCCTGGACCGGCTGGAGGAGATCCGCGCCCACCGGCAGGCCGGACAGGCCTGACCCGGCACCCGGCACCCGGGGCTCCCGCACCCGGCACCCGGCACCGACGGAACACGAGGCATCACCGTGACCGACCCCATGGCCAGCCGGCTCGGCTCCTACCCCTCGCGGGCGGCGCCGCCGTACGGGCAGGGCTCCTCCGCCAACCTCGCCGACATCCTGGAACGGGTGCTCGACAAGGGCATCGTCATCGCGGGCGACATCCAGATCAATCTGCTCGACATCGAACTGCTCACGATCAAACTCCGGCTGCTCGTCGCCTCCGTCGACAAGGCGAAGGAGATGGGCATCGACTGGTGGGAGCACGATCCCGCGCTGTCCTCGCGCAGCCGGGGCGAGGGACAGCGCTCGCTGGCCGAGGAGAACCGGCGGCTGCGCGAGGAGATCGACGTGCTGCGGCAGGAGCGCGAACTCGCCGGGACCGGTGAGACGGTCGCGGTCGGCGAACTCGTCGAGGCCGACGAGCCGGCCGACGACGAAGCCGACGAGGAGGAACCGGCCGACATCGAAGAGCCGGAGGAGGCCGAGGAGCCGGCCGAGCCCGAGGAGCCGGCCGAGCCCGAGGAGAAACCGCGTCCGAAGAGGTCACGCTCGCGGACGGAACGTTCCCGCACCGAACGCTCGCGCGCGGAGCGACCGCGTACGACCCGTACCCGCCGGCGGACCCGCGATGAGTGACCTCCTCACCTACGCGTACGCCGTGGCCCGCGCCGCCGACGGTCTGGACGAGACCGCCGCCGCGCTCGACGGGGTGGCCGGGGCTCCCGTACGGCTGCTGACCTGCGCCCACGACGACACACTGCGGCTCGTGACCGGGCGGGTGCCCGCCGAGGACTTCCGCGAGGACGCCCTCGCCCGGCATCTGGAGGACCTGGACTGGCTGGAGGCCGTCGCCCGCGCCCACCACCGGGTGATCGAGACCCTGGGCGCCCGTACGACCGTACTGCCGCTGCGCCTGGCGACCGTGTACCTGGACGACGCGCGGGCGCGGGACGTCCTCGACGAGGGACGGGAGCTGTTCGCGTCCCGGCTCGGTCTGCTGGCCGGGCACGTCGAGTGGGGCGTGAAGGTCTACGCCGACCCCGCGTCGGCCGCGCCCGAACCCGAGGACGGACAGGCGGCGGAGCTGAGCCCCGGCCGCTCGTACCTGCGCGGACGCAGACGGCAGCAGACCCACCGCGACAGCGTGCACCGGGCCGCGCACCAGGCCGCGGCCGCGGTCGAGACGGCCGGGCGGCGGTACGCCGTCGAGCGGGCCCGGCACCGGGTGCAGCAGGGCGCCCTGGCGGGCGGGGCGGGCGAGAACGTCGTCAACGACGCCTATCTCGTGGCGCGCGAGGACTCCGAGGAGTTCCGCGCCGAGGCGGGGCGCGCCGCCGAGGGGCTGCCGGGTGTGCGGGTGGAGGTCACGGGGCCCTGGGTGCCGTACTCCTTCGCCATGCCCGCCGGGCACGAGGACGCGTCGGCGGGTGCGGTGCCGTGAGCGCGTCATCCGTACCGTCGCCGTCGCCGTCGCCGTCGCCGTTTTCGTCTTCGTCCTCGGGCGATCCGCCGGCGCAGCGGCAGGTCGCGCTCATCGACCTGCTGGACCGGCTGCTGAGCGGCGGGGTCGTCATCACCGGGGACGTGGTGCTGTCCATCGCCGACATCGACCTGGTGCGGGTGTCGCTGCGGGCGCTGATCGTGTCCATCGGGGAGGGCAGCCCGTCGCCGTTCGCGCTGCCGGCGGGGCCGGGGGACGAGCATGGCGGCTGAGGAGACGGGCGGCGCCGAAGGGCGTTCCGGCGAGGCCGCCCGGGACCGGTTCGCCGAGGTGGCCGAGGCCGCCGCGCGTGCCTTCCGGCTGCTGCCCGCCGCACCCGGCGACCTGCCCCCCTCCGGCGGCCGGGACCCCGCACCGGCGCGCCGGATCAGCTCCGACCCCGACACCGTCGAGCGGGACCTCGTCCGGCTGGTCCTCACCCTGGTCGAACTGCTGCGCCAGCTCATGGAGCGGCAGGCGCTGCACCGCGTCGACCAGGGGGACCTCACCGAGGAGCAGGAGGAGCGGCTCGGGGCCACGCTGATGATCCTGCACGACCGGATGAACGGCCTGTGCGCGCGGTACGGGCTCACCATGGAGGACCTCAACCTCGACCTCGGCCCGCTGGGGCCGCTGCTGCCGCCGGGCGACTGAGCCCCTGTTGACGTCCCGGTGTGCGGGTACTCGGCGGGCGTGCCGCGCCCGGGCGTCCCGGTGCGCGCGGCGCGGGGAAGAGGTGAGGACATGGCGGTTCCCCGGTACACCATGCCCCATGGCCTGTCGGCCCTGGTGACCGGCTCGTCCCGGGGACTCGGGCTGCTGATGGCCGAGTGCCTGGTCCGGCGGGGCTGCCGGGTCACCCTGCTCGCCCGGGACACCGACGAACTGGTGCGGGCCGCGCACTGGATGCGGGAGCGGACCGGGCGCCGGGTGGGTCTCGTCCCGTGCGACGTACGGGACCCGGACGCGGTGGCGGACGCGCTGCGGAGAACGGCCGAGGCGTCCGGCGGGCTCGACGTGGTGATCGCCAACGCCGGTGTCATCCAGGTCGCCCCCGCCGAGATCGCCGGGAACCGGGCCTTCCGCGACGCCTCCGCCACCATCTTCGAGGGCGCCCTGAACACGTCCCTGGCCGCCCTTCCGTATCTGCGCCGCAGTCCGGTCGGCGGCCGGCTCGGGCTCGTCGGCTCGGTCGGCGGGCTGCTGTCGGTGCCGCACATGGTGCCGTACTCGTGCGCCAAGGCGGCCGTACGCGCGCTGGGCGAGGGGCTGCGCGCCGAGACGGCGGGCAGCGCGGTGAGCGTGACGACCGTGCACCCCGGGCTGATGCGCACCGGCTCGCACCTCCAGGCGGAGTTCGGCGGCCGGGCGGAGGCGGAATACGCCTGGTTCTCCGCCCTCGCCGGCGCGCCCCTGCTGTCCATGGACGCGGAGCGGGCGGCGCGGCGGATCGTACGGGCCGTCGAGCGCCGCCGCCCCCGGCTGGTGCTCACCCCCGCCGCCCGCCTCGCCTCCCTCGCGCACGGAGTGGCGCCCGACCTCACGACCCGGGCGAGCGGCCTCGCGGCCCGCGTGCTGCCCGCGGCGCCGGTGGACGCGGGGGCCGCCGCGCGCGGGACGATGTGGCAGGGGCACGTGCTGCGGGTCCGGCGCGGTCCCGTGTGGGCGCGGGCGGCGCGGGCCGCCGGGAGCGCGCTAAACGACCGGGCGGCACGGAGGTACAACCAGGGGCGCCCGGGGCCGCCGACGAGTGCGTGAAGGGTGCTCTGCTTGGTTGAGGGGTGTTCTGCGGGTCCCTACGGCGCGAGCGACGACCAGAAGCCCGTCAGCGCCTCGATCACCGCCGCCGGGCGCCGCACGTTGGGGGAGTGGCCGCCCTCCGGGATCTCCGTGAACGGTGCGCCGAGGGCGTCCGCCATGGCCGCCGCCTCCCGCTCCGACCAGGTGTCGTCCGGGGTGCCGAAGACGACGGAGAGCGGAACTCCCTTGTCCTTGAGGCCGGTTGTGCGGTCGGGCTCGGTCAGCAGCTGCCGTGCCGCGAGCCGCAGGGCCTCGGGTTCGTTGCGCGCCCAGCGCTCGGAGAGGAACGCCAGCACGTCCGCGGGGATGCCGTCCTCGGCGGGGCGCAGATACGGCCACAGGTCGGGTACGGCCATGCTGCCGAGCGCGTCGAGCAGCAGCTCAAGGCGTTCCCGCGTGGGCGTCCCGACCTCGGCCGGGCCGAAGTTCATCAGCGTGAGCGAGACCCAGGTCGCCTCGGGGGCGGTGCTGTTGAGTACGGCCAGGCGGGACACCAGGCCGCCGTAGGAGTGCCCCACCAGATGCACCGGACCGGCGTCGAGGGCTTCGGCGAGTGCCGTCGCGTCCGCGGCGGCGGAGTCACTGTCGTAGGCCGGGGCGGCGGACGCCGGACCCGTCTCGTACTGCCCGCGCTGGTCCACGGCGTACACCGCGTACCCCGCCTCGCTCAGCCCCGGCAGCAACGGCAGGAAGTCCTCCTTGCTGCCGTTGAACCCCGGCACGAGCAGCGCGGTGCCCCGCCGAGCGGCCCCGTCCGGCACGGCGGCGAGCGCGGCGAAAGCACCCCGCCCGGTCTCCAGCCGGACTCCCTGGACGCCGGGCGGGCGGGCGATGGTGAGGACTTGGCTCATGGGGCGATGCTACGTAAGCCTCCGGCGGTGGGCGTCATGAGTGTGCCCCTCGGTGTCCTCCGTGGGCTGTGGGCCGCTCACGCCGTCGCCGCGAAGCCGCCGATGGGGAAAGCGGTCATCGGGTGTGAACGCCCTCTTGACGTTGCGCCGGGGCGCCCCGACACTCGCCATAGGGAAGCCTAGTGAACAGGTAGGGAAACATGGTGCGCCTGGTGACGGTCTCCGGCCCGGTGGGCCGCGGGGCGTCGTGCGTGCCGCTCCGGATCGTCGACTCCCCCCTGCTCACCTCCCGTCGGCACATCGACCTCCTGCGCGTCTCCAGCGCTGTCAGCCGGGTCTGAGGCCTTTTCAGTCGGGGCGACGACGCCCCCACCGACGCCGTTTCCGCCGTCGCGCGCATTCTCCGCGTGCCCGTCCACCCAGGGGAGACGTATGTCCATCACTCCGCTTTCCGCCACCCCGTTCGCCGCCGTCACCTCCGCGCACCGCACCCCCGCCGCGCCCTTCCGGGGCCGCATCGGCCGGGACACGGGCAGCGGCCACTACGCCGTCGCCCACCGCTACCGGCTCCACCTCTCCACCGCCTGCGCCGACGGCCTCCGGCTCGCCATCGGCCACAGCCTCCTCGGCCTCGGCGACGCCTGTCCGGTCACCCTGCTGCCCGCCGTCCCCGACTGTCCCGCCGGCGGCCACGCCGCGCTGCGCCCGCTGTACGAGGCGAGCGCCCACCACTACACCGGGCCCGCGCACGCCCCCGTGCTCAGCGACGACTGGTCCGGCCGCATCGTCAGCGTCCACGCCCCCGGCATCCTGCGCGACCTCGACCACCTCCCGCACCGCGGCGAGCCCCTCCACCCCACGGGCTGGGAGTCCACCATCGAGGCCGTCGAACGCCTCTGCGCCGAGGAGATCGAGCAGAACGCGCAGTACGCCGGCGCCGCCGACACCGACCCCGCCGCACGCGCCGCCGCGCTCGACGCGCTGCTGAACGCCCTGGGCCGCCTGGAGCGCTGGCTGACCGGCGAGGACTTCCTGGTCGACGGCAGGATCACGGCCGCCGACCTCCACCTCTGGGTCTGCCTGGTCCAGCTCGACACCGTGCACCGCTGCCACCTCGACGCCTCCGCCGTCCACCGCATCGCGGACCACCCGGCCCTGTGGGCGTACGCCCGCCGGCTCGCCGCCCACCCCGCCTTCGGCACCCACCTCGACCTCGACGGCATCGCCCGCCGGCACCACGGCCACTGCCAGGGTCTCGAAGCGGCCGGCGCGGCCGTCCAGATCCTGGACTGGGCCGCGCACGCCACCGCCCTCCCGCACACTCCGCGCAGGTGAGAGCGGTCCGGCAGGGTCCAACTGCCGGACAACCGTTGACATTCGAGCGGCCGAATGCCTTACTTGCCGCACAGAACGGTCATGAGCGTCAGCGCCAAGCCCTGGCTCGCTGACCGGCAACCCTCGCATCGCGGTGGGGTGCCCCAGGTGACGACCGGACCGACGACGACTTCGGTAAGCGCGAGGGGCCCCGCGGGGCCTGGACAGTGAACAGGTGACGCCATGAACGCGACCCCCAGGACGGCCGAACGCCGCTCCCACGGCCGTCGCGTGCCGGCGTACGCCGGGCTCCTCGTCGCCGACCGCGCCGTCGATCTGCTCCGGGTCAGCAGCGCGCTGTGTACGGCGCCGGGCCGCTGTCAGGGCTGACAGCCCCCTTCTCTCTCACGCTGGTTCGCGACGCACCCCGCCCAGCGGTGTGCCGTCCGCCGCGCGCCGTGTGCCGTACGCCGTCGTGACCGCCGTACGGCCCCGCGCATCCCCGGGACACCGAAATCCGCCGGAGCCGCCCTCCCATGAGCGAACCACCAGGCGTCGTCGTCACCGCCGCGCCCATATCCGACACACCGTCAAAACAACTGAGAGCACAGCGAGTTCAGCCCCTGCGCAGGCCCGGACGCTGGATCACCACCGCCGTCGTCCTCGTGCTGGTCGCCCAGATCGGGCATGGGCTCGCCACCAACCCCTTCTACCAATGGGGCCGTTTCCGCTACTGGTTCCTGCGGCCCGCCGTCCTCGACGGACTCCTCGTCACCCTTGAGGTGACCGGACTGGCCGCCGTGCTCGGGCTGTTGGGCGGTATCGTGCTCGCCCTCGGACGGCTCTCCGGGAGCCCGGTGCTGCGGGTGGTGAGCTGGACGTACGTCTGGCTGTTCCGCTCGGTGCCGCTGATCGTCGTCCTGATCTTCCTCTACAACTTCAGCGCCCTGTACCGCACTGTGAGCCTCGGCGTCCCCTTCGGGCCCGCGTTCGTCACCTTCGACGAGTCCCGGCTCGCCACCGACATGACGGTCGCCGTGATCGGGCTCGCCCTCAACGAGGCCGCCTACGCCGCCGAGGTCGTGCGCGGCGGGCTGCTCTCCGTCGACCAGGGCCAGCACGAGGCGGCCGCCGCCCTCGGCCTGCCCCGGCGCTACCAGTTCACCCGGATCGTCCTCCCGCAGGCGCTGCGGTCCATCGTGCCGAACTACGTCAACCAGCTCATCGGCCTGGTCAAGAGCACGTCCCTGGTCTTCTACGTCTCCCTGCTCGACCTCTTCGGCACCGTGCAGAGCATGGGCAGCACCTACCCCGGCGACATCGTGCCGCTGCTGCTCGTCGCCACCGTCTGGTACCTGATCCTGACCAGCGCCGTGTCCGTCGTGCAGTACTACGTCGAGCGGTACTTCGCACGCGGCGCCACCCGCGCCCTGCCCCCGACCCCGCTGCGCAGAGCCCGCACCGCCCTCGCCGGACTCCGCGCCCGGCTGCGTGAGGAGAGCGCCGTATGACCCCCGCCGCACACGACACCGCCCCCGCCGCCCAGGACACCGCCCCCGCCGCGCTGGAGATCCACGGCGTGCACAAGTGGTACGGGGCCCAACGCGTCCTCGACGGCATCGACTTGACCGTGCGGCCCGGCGAGGTCACCGTCATCCTCGGCCCCTCCGGCTCGGGCAAGTCCACGCTGCTGCGCGTCGTCAACCATCTGGAGAAGCCCGAGATCGGCCACGTCAGCGTCGGCGGCGAGCTGATCGGCGTACGGCGCGGAAGCCGGGGCCGGCTCAAGGAGCTGAGCGAGCGGGCGATCCTCGCGCAGCGCGGCCGGATCGGGTTCGTCTTCCAGAACTTCAACCTGTTCCCGCATCTGACCGCCCTCGACAACGTCGCCGCCGCGCCCGTCGCCACCGGCCGGCTCGGCAGGACCGAGGCGAGGGAACTCGCCCGCGAACTCCTCGGCCGGGTGGGGCTCGCGGACCGCGCCGGCGCCTATCCGCGCCAGTTGTCCGGAGGCCAGCAGCAGCGGGTGGCCATCGCACGGGCCCTCGCGCTGCGGCCCGGCATCATCCTCTTCGACGAGCCGACCTCCGCGCTCGACCCCGAACTCGTCGGCGAAGTCCTCGCCGTCATCAAGGACTTGGCCTTCGGCGGCACCACGCTCGTCATCGTCACCCACGAGATCGGCTTCGCCCGCGAGGTCGCCGACCGGGTCGTCTTCATCGACGACGGCCGCATCGTCGAACAGGGGCCGCCCTCCGAGGTGCTGGACAAGCCCCGGCACGAACGCACCCGCGACTTCCTGAGCAAGGTCCTCTGACCTCCCCCACGCGGTAACTCCTCTTGCGGAAACCCCTGTTGACACCAAGGACAAGGACAGCCATGCCCCGTCACCCTCTCACCCGGCGCCATGCGGTGCGCGGTACCGTCGCGGCGACCACCGCCGCCCTCCTCGCCACTCTGCTCGCCGCCTGCGGTGGCCGGAGCGACGCCGCGACCACGACCGACGCGCGGGGCACCGTCACCGTGGGGAAGGTGTCCAACGGCGCCGCCACCGAGACCCGGCTCAAGGTCGCCGAGGTGAAGTCGATCAGCGCCGAACTCCCCGCCGCCGTACGGAAGAACGGCACGCTGAAGGTCGCGGTCGGCGCACTGCCCGACGGCTTCCCGCCGCTCGCCTTCGTCGGCTCCGACCAGAAGACGCTGACCGGCGCCGAGCCCGACCTCGCCCGGCTGGTCGCCGCCGTGCTCGGCCTGCGGCCCGAGATCGGCAACTACACCTGGGAGAACATGTTCGTCGGCATCGACAGCGGCAAGGCCGACGTCGGCTTCGCCAACATCACCGACACCGAGGAACGCAAGCGGAAGTACGACTTCGCCTCCTACCGCAAGGACAACGTCGGCTTCGAGGTGCTGAAGAAGAGCACCTGGAACTTCGGCGGCGACTACCGCACCCTGGCCGGGAAGACGGTCGCCGTGGACAACGGCACCAACCAGGAGAAGATCCTCCTCGAATGGCGGGACAAGCTGAAGAAGGAGGGCAAGACCCTCACCGTCAAGAACTTCGCCAGCAAGAACGCCACCTACCTCGCGCTGACCGGCGGCCGCATCGACGCCTACTTCGCGGCCAACCCCGGGATCGCCTACCACGTCAAGAGGTCCGCCGGGTCGCCCTCCCCGACCCGCGGCGCGGGCACCTACTCCGGCGCGGGCGCCCGGCTCCAGGGGCTGATCGCGGCCACCACCAAGAAGGACAGCGGGCTCGTGAAGCCCATCGCGGACGCCCTGAACCATCTGATCGACTCGGGGCAGTACGCCAAGTGGCTCGCCGCCTACAACCTGACCAACGAGGCGGTCACCAAGGCCGAGATCAACCCGCCCGGACTGCCGCTGGACAACTCCTGACGTGCCACGGACACGCTGCTGACCTGCTGCGGAAAAGCGAACGGGTGATGTTCGGCGTGTCGGGAACACGTTCCGCCGACCGGGCGTTGGCCCTCATGACGGGACGCGAGGAGACACAGCCGGAGGGGGTGGGGGAGATGCCGCGAGGACTCGACCGTGTGCCGTGCCCGCGCCTGCTGAGGACCGCCCGTTCCGTCCTGCTGCACTCCCGGCCGCACATAGACCTGCAGCGGGTGGCCGGCGCGCTCTGTCGCGCCTGACCCGCACCTGCCGGACCCCGGTCCCGCCACGCGCTTCGGCGTCCACCGCGCACCACGCACCGCGCACCCGCCGCGCACGGGCCGGGGCGTCCCGTGCTCAGCCACCCGCGCCGCCCCCGCACTTCTCATGCCGCCCACGCAAGGACCCTCAAGGAAGGCGTTCCTCGTGCCCTCTGTCTCCGCATCCCCCGCTTCCCGACTGCATCTCGCCGTCGCCCTCGACGGCACCGGCTGGCATCCCGCCTCCTGGCGCGACCCGGCCGCCCGCCCCGGCGAGCTGTTCACCGCCGCGTACTGGGCCGGCCAGGTCGCCGAGGCCGAGGCCGGACTCCTCGACTTCGTCACCATCGAGGACGGCCTCGCCCCGCAGTCCGCGCACCCCCTCCGGCCCGACGACCGCACCGACCAGGTGCGCGGCAGGCTCGACGCCGTCCTCATCGCCGCGCGCGTCGCCCCCCTCACCCAGCACATAGGTCTGGTCCCGACGGTGGTGGTCACGCACACGGAGCCGTTCCACATCTCCAAGGCGATCGCCACCCTCGACTACGTCAGCACCGGCCGCGCGGGCGTCCGGGTGCGGATCAGCGCCCGCCCCGACGAGGCCGGCCACTTCGGCCGCCGGGTCTTCGACCCCCTCGACGCCTACGACACCCCCGCCGCCCAGGAGGCGGTGACGCCCCTGTTCGACGAGGCCGCCGACTACGTGGAGGTGATCCGCAGGCTCTGGGACAGCTGGGAGGACGACGCCGAGATCCGGGACACGGCCACCGGCCGCTTCATCGACCGCGAGAAGCTGCACTACATCGACTTCGAGGGCCGCCACTTCAGCGTCAAGGGTCCCTCCATCACCCCGCGTCCGCCCCAGGGGCAGCCCCTGGTCACGGCCCTGGCCCACCAGACCGTGCCCTACCGGCTGGTCGCCCGCCAGGCCGACATCGGCTACGTCACCCCGTACGACGCGGCCGACGCGCGGGGGACAGTCGCCGAGATACGCGCCGAGCAGGACGCGGCGGGGCGTGCCGGGGAGCCCCTGCACGTCTTCGGCGACCTCGTCGTCTTCCTCGGCGACACGGAGGCCGAGGCACGGGACCGGCGCGGACGCCTGGACGACCTCGCGGGCGAGCCGTACACCAGCGACGCCCGTGTCTTCACCGGGACGGCCGTCCAACTCGCCGATCTGCTGGAGGAGCTGGCCGCGAGCGGGCTCACCGGGTTCCGGCTGCGGCCCGCCGTCACCGGGCACGACCTGCCCCGGATCAGCCACGGCCTGGTGCCCGAGCTGCAACGCCGCGGCCGCTTCCGCACGGCCTACGAGGCCCGCACCCTGCGCGGTCTCCTCGGCCTGGACCGCCCCGCCAACCGTTACGCCGCCTGAGCCACCGGAGAGGAGACCCGACGCCATGAGCAAGCCCAAGAAGCAGGTGCACCTGGCCGCGCACTTCCCCGGGGTCAACAACACCACCGTGTGGAGCGACCCGGAGGCCGGCAGCCACATCGAGTTCAGCTCCTTCGCACACTTCGCCCGCACCGCCGAGCGCGCCAAGTTCGACTTCCTCTTCCTCGCGGAGGGACTGCGGCTGCGCGAACAGGGCGGCGAGATATACGACCTGGACGTGGTGGGCCGCCCCGACACCTTCACCGTCCTCGCCGCGCTCGCCGCCGTCACCGACCGGCTCGGCCTGACCGGCACCATCAACTCCACCTTCAACGAGCCGTACGAGGTGGCCCGCCAGTTCGCCTCCCTCGACCACCTCTCGGCGGGCCGCGCCGCCTGGAACGTGGTCACCTCCTGGGACGCCTTCACCGGCGAGAACTTCCGCCGGGGCGGCTTCCTGCCGCAGGAGGAGCGCTACTCCCGCGCCAAGGAGTTCCTGGCCACCGCGAACGAACTCTTCGACTCCTGGCACGGCGACGAGATCCTCGCCGACCCCGCCACCGGCGCCTTCCTCCGGGACGCCAAGGCCGGTGCCTTCACCCACCAGGGGCAGCACTTCGACATCCACGGCCGCTTCAACGTGCCCCGCTCCCCGCAGGGCCGCCCGGTGATCTTCCAGGCCGGCGACTCCGACGAGGGCCGCGAGTTCGCCGCCTCCGACGCCGACGCCATCTTCAGCCGCTACGCCACCCTGGAGGAGGGCCGCCGCTTCTACGCCGACGTCAAGGGGCGCCTCGCCAAGTACGGCCGTACGCCGGACCAGTTGCTCATCCTGCCCGCCGCGACCTTCGTGCTCGGCGACACCGACGAGGAGGCCGCCGAGCTGGCCCGCGAGGTGCGCCGGCAGCAGGTCAGCGGGGCCACCGCCCTCAAGCACCTGGAGTTCGTCTGGAACCGCGACCTGTCCGCCTACGACCCGGAGGGACCGCTGCCCGAGGTGGACCCGGTGGTGAGCGAGGAGCACATATCCCGGGGGCGGGCCCAGGTGCGGATGTACCGCGACCCGGTGGCCATCGCCCGTGAGTGGCGCGAGCTGGCCGAGACCAACGGCTGGTCCCTCCGCGACCTGGTGATCAACACCGGCAACCGGCAGACCTTCGTGGGCTCCCCGGCCACCGTCGCCCGCACCATCGACGAGTTCGTGCAGGCCGACGCCTCCGACGGCTTCATCCTCGTCCCGCACATCACCCCGGGCGGGCTCGACCCGTTCGCCGACCGGGTGGTGCCGCTGCTCCAGGAACGGGGCGTGTACCGCACCGAGTACGAGGGGACGACCCTGCGCGAACACCTGGGGCTGGCCCACCCGGACGCCGGTGCGGGGACGGAGCGGGCCGCGTCCTGAACGGGAGTGCCGTCCGGCGGTCCGCGAGGCAGGGGGTGCCGCCCTGCCGGGTTCCGGCCGTCGGACGGTGCCGACCACCTCGCTGCGAGCTTTGGGCGGCGCGGACCCACCGCGCCCCGCAGGTCCGCCGGCGCGGCGACCGGTTGGTGACACCGAAGGCCGGGGCGCCCTCCACCCCGATCCGGTCCTCAGGCTCCGCCGCTCACCGTGTCCACCAGTTCCGCCAAGGCGGCGGCCAGCTGCTCCAGGTCCGGTCCCGCCGGGCCGCCCGGCTCGGTCATGTAGGTGTCCCGGCGGATCTCCACCATCAGGGCGCTCACCCGCCGGTCCACGCCGTAGTGGGCGAGCGGTACATAGGTTCCGCTGAACGGGCTGTCCAGGCCGATGTCGCCGCAGCGCGCGAACGCGGCCCGGGCCGCCCCGGTCAGCTCCGGCGGGGTGTGGAAGGGGTCCGTGCCGAGGCAGACGGCGGGGCGCGGGGCGTCCTGGTGCAGCTCGTAGGGGAGCGGCTTCGCCGGATAGGAGTGCACGTCGATGACGACGGCCCGGCCGGTCGCGGCGAGGCGTCCGGCCACCGCACGGGTCATCGCCTCGGCGTACGGCTCGAAGTACCGCCCGACCAGGGGACCGGCGTCGGCGGGCTCGGGGCGCAGCGGCTCGTGGTGCGTGGTCCGGGTGTACACCGCGCCCATGCCCACGGCGAGCATCTCCTCGCGCTCGTCCGGGAACCGCTCCGGGTCCACGACCAGCCGGGAGAGCCGGTTGACGAACCGCCAGGGCCGCAGACCCGCCAGCGCGGCGGCCCGTTCCGCGAGGGTGTCGGTGTGGGCGTCGGTGATGTGGTCCAGCTCGCGTGCCAGTGCCGTGTCGTCGAGGACGAGGCCCGCGCGCGCGTCGTCCGGGATCGCCCGCGCCGCGTGCGGGACGTGCAGCAGCACGGGCGAGGCGGCGGCGCCGGGCAGCAGGGCGAACGGGCGTGGGGTCACGGATCACTCCCGGGACGGGTCGGCGCGGATGATGCGAGCAATTCCCGCACCATTGTGCCCACTTGCTCCGTCTCGATCAGGAAGCCGTCGTGTCCGTACGCCGACTCCACCACCCGGACCCGGTCCGCCGAGGGGATCAGCGCGGCCAGCCGCTCCTGCTGGGCCAGGGGGTAGAGCCGGTCGGAGTCCACCCCGGCGACCAGGGTGGGCGCGCTCACCCTGGCGAGCGCGGCCCGTGTACCCCCGCGGCCCCGGCCCACATCGTGGGCGTTCATCGCCTCGGTCAGCACCACGTAACTGGCCGCGTCGAAGCGGCGGTTGAGCTTGTCGGCGTGGTGGTCGAGGTAGGACGCCACCCGGTAGCGGCCGCCGTGCCAGGGGTCCTCCGCGCCCTGCGGGAGGCGTCCGAAGCGGGCCTGGAGCTCCGGCTCGGCGCGGTAGGTGACGTGGGCGACCCGGCGGGCCAGGCCGAGCCCGGCGAGCGGGCCACGCCCGGTGTCGTGGTAGTCGCCGCCCTGCCAGTGCGGGTCGTCGCGGATGGCCCGGAGCTGGATGTCCGCCCAGGCTATGTGCTCCGCGCTCGCCTCCGCCGAGGTGGCGAGCAGCAGCAGGGCACCCGTGCGCCCAGGATGCGAGACCGCCCACTCCACCGCGCGCATCCCGCCCATCGAGCCGCCGACGACCAGCGCCCACCGGCCGATCCCGAGCGCGTCCGCGAGGCCCGCCTCCGCCGCCACCTGGTCCCGCTGGGTCAGGAACGGGAACGCCCCGCCCCAGGGCCGCCCGGCGCCGGGCCGTACGGAGGCCGGTCCCGTGCTGCCCTGGCAGCCGCCGAGCACGTTCGGCGCGACGACGAACCAGCGGTCGGTGTCCAGCGCCCGGCCGGGCCCGACCAGCGCGTCCCACCAGCCGGGGGAGGGATGCCCGGGCTCCGCGGGACCCGCCACATGGCTGTCCCCGGTCAGCGCGTGCAGCACCAGCACGGCGTTGGAGCGGTCCGGGGCGAGCCGTCCCCAGGTCTCGAACGCCAGCCGCACACCGGGCAGTTCACCGCCCGCCTCCAAAGGCAGCGGAGCCCCCGCCGCGTACCACCGCCGTCGTCCGACGGGATCGCCCTCCCGCCAGGCGCCGGTGGCGGCGGCCGGCGGGAGGGCGTGGTCCGGCGTCGCCGGGACCGTGCTCAGGAGGCGCCCTTGGCCGCGCGGAACCCGGCCTCCAGGTCCGCCTTCAGGTCGGCCACGCTCTCCAGACCCACCGAGAGGCGCACCAGCCCCGGCGAGGTGCCCGTCGCCGCCAGCTGCTCCTCGTCCAGCTGGCTGTGGGTGGTGGAGGCGGGGTGGATGATCAGGCTGCGCACGTCACCGATGTTGGCGAGATGGCTGAACAGCTCCACCGCGTCCACGAACCGCTTGCCCGCCTCCACCCCGTCCCGCAGCTCGAAGGAGACGACCGCGCCCGAGCCGCGCGGGAGGTACTTCCGTCCGGCCTCGTACCACGGGCTGGACTCAAGGCCCGGGTAGTGGACGGCGGCCACCTCGTCGCGGCCCTGGAGCCACTCGGCCAGCGCGAGTGCGTTGGAGGAGTGCCGCTCCAGGCGCAGGCTCAGCGTCTCCACGCCCTGGAGCAGCAGGAACGCCGAGTGCGGGGAGAGCGCCGGGCCGAGGTCGCGCAGCAGCTGCACCCGCAGCTTGACCGCGAAGGCGCCGGGTCCGAGCGCGGGCCAGTAGCGCAGCCCGTGGTAGCTCGGGTCGGGCTCGCTGAAGTCCGGGAACCGCTCCGGGTGGGCGCCGAAGTCGAAGGTCCCGCCGTCCACCACGACACCCGCGATGGTCGTGCCGTGCCCGCCGAGGAACTTGGTCGCGGAGTGCACCACGATGTCCGCGCCGTGCTCGATCGGCCGCAGCAGATAGGGCGTCGGGACCGTGTTGTCCACGATCAGCGGCACGCCCGCGTCGTGCGCGACGTCCGCGACGCCGCGTACGTCGAGGACGTTTCCGCGCGGATTGCCGAGGGTCTCCGCGAACAGCGCCTTGGTGTTCGGCCGGACCGCCGCCCGCCAGGCGTCCAGGTCGTCGGGGTCGTCCACGAACGACACCTCGATGCCGAGCCTCGGCAGGGTGTGCCGGAACAGGTTGTACGTCCCGCCGTACAGCGAGGTGCTGGAGACGATGTGGTCGCCCGCGCCCGCCAGCGTGAGGATCGCCAGCGTCTCGGCGGCCTGCCCGGACGCGAGCGCGACGGCCGCGACCCCGCCCTCCAGGGCGGCGACGCGCTGCTCGAACACGTCCTGGGTGGGGTTGTGGATGCGGGTGTAGATGTTGCCGGGCTCCGCGAGCGAGAACAGGCCGGCCGCGTGCCGGGTGTCCTCGAAGACGAAGGACGTCGTCTGGTAGATCGGCGTGGCCCGCGCCCCGGTCGCCGGGTCGGGCACGGCACCCGCGTGAATCTGCCGGGTCTCGAAGGACCAGGCCGAGGTGTCGGGTCCCGTGGGGCTCTCGTCGGGGGTGTGGCCTGCGGTGACCGAGTCGATGGGCTGCCTGCTCATGGTGCTCCTCGTGCGGGTCGGGCGCGGACTCGCGACGAGAAGAACACGGGTGGCCGGTAACGGACAGTCCGGCGTGAACCGTGACACGAGGACTTCATGTTCGGCACGGCGGCGCAACACGGGGCAATGCCGTGGAAGTACTACCGACAGGTACGACCGTGCCCCGGCCGGAGAGCCCGGCCGGGGCACGGTGGCACTACGCCTTGATCAGCTCAGGGACGCGAGCGCCGCGTTCCAGGTGGCCGACGGGCGCATGACCGCGTCCGCCTTGGCCGCGTCCGGCTTGTAGTAGCCGCCGATGTCGGCCGGGGAGCCCTGCACGGCGAGCAGCTCCTCGACGATCTTCTGCTCGTCGGCCGCGAGGGCCTCGGCGAGCGGGGCGAACGCCTTGGCCAGGTCGGCGTCGTCGGTCTGCTTGGCCAGCTCCTGCGCCCAGTACAGGGAGAGGAAGAAGTGGCTGCCGCGGTTGTCGATGCCGCCGACGCGACGGGTCGGGGACTTGTCCTCGTCGAGGAAGGTCGCCGTGGCGCGGTCGAGGGTGTCGGCGAGGACCTTGGCGTGGGCGTTGCCGGTGGTCTCGGCGTACTGCTCGAAGGCGGGGACCAGGGCGAAGAACTCGCCGAGGGAGTCCCAGCGCAGGTAGTTCTCCTTGACGAGCTGCTGGACGTGCTTGGGGGCGGAGCCGCCCGCGCCCGTCTCGAACAGGCCGCCGCCCGCCATCAGCGGGACGACCGACAGCATCTTGGCGCTGGTGCCCAGCTCCAGGATCGGGAACAGGTCGGTCAGGTAGTCGCGCAGCACGTTGCCGGTGACCGAGATGGTGTCCTCGCCGCGGCGGATGCGCTCCACCGACAGCTTGGCGGCCTCGACGGGGGACAGGATCTTGATGTCCAGGCCCTCGGTGTCGTGGTCCCGGAGGTACTCCTCCACCTTGGCGATCAGGTTGGCGTCGTGGGCGCGCTCGGCGTCCAGCCAGAACACGGCCGGGTCGCCGGTGGCACGGGCGCGGGTGACGGCCAGCTTGACCCAGTCACGGATCGGGGCGTCCTTGGTCTGGCAGGCGCGGAAGATGTCGCCCGCGGCGACCGGCTGCTCGATGAGGACGTCGCCGCTCGCGTCGACCACGCGGACGGTGCCCGCGACCGGAACCTCGAAGGTCTTGTCGTGGGAGCCGTACTCCTCGGCCTTCTGCGCCATCAGGCCGACGTTCGGGACCGAGCCCATGGTGGACGGGTCGTAGGCGCCGTGGGCGCGGCAGTCCTCGATGACGGCCTGGTAGACACCGGCGTAGGAGGAGTCCGGGATCACCGCGAGGGTGTCGTGCTCCTGGCCGTCGGCGCCCCACATGTGGCCGGAGGTGCGGATCATCGCGGGCATGGAGGCGTCCACGATGACGTCCGAGGGGACGTGCAGGTTGGTGATGCCCTTGTCCGAGTCGACCATGGCGAGGGCCGGGCCCTCGGCCAGCTCGGCGTCGAAGGACGCCTTGATCTCGGCGCCCTCGGGCAGGGCCTCCAGGCCCTTGAGGATGCCGCCGAGGCCGTCGTTCGCGGACAGACCGGCCGCCTTGAGCGTCTCGCCGTACTTCGCGAACGTCTTCGGGAAGAACGTGCGCACCACGTGACCGAAGATGATCGGGTCGGAGACCTTCATCATCGTGGCCTTGAGGTGCACGGAGAAGAGAACGCCCTCCTCCTTCGCGCGGGCGACCTGCGCGGCGAGGAAGCGCTCCAGCTCGGCCACGTGCAGCACGGAGGCGTCGACGACCTCGTCCTTGCGGACCGGTACCGACTCGCGCAGCACGGTGGTGGTGCCGTCCTCGGCGACCAGCTCGATGCGGAGCGTGCCGTCCTCGGCGATCACCACGGACTTCTCGGTGGAGCGGAAGTCGTTCTCACCCATGGTGGCCACGTTGGTCTTGGACTCGGGGGTCCAGGCGCCCATGCGGTGCGGGTGGGTCTTGGCGTAGTTCTTCACCGAGGCGGGGGCGCGGCGGTCGGAGTTGCCCTCACGCAGGACCGGGTTCACGGCGGAACCCTTGATCTTGTCGTACCGGGCGCGGATCTCGCGCTCCTCGTCGGTCTTCGGGTCCTCGGGGTAGGCCGGCAGGGCGTAGCCCTTGGCCTGCAGCTCGGCGACGGCGGCCTTGAGCTGCGGGATGGACGCCGAGATGTTCGGCAGCTTGACGATGTTGGCCGAGGGGGTCTTGGCCAGCTCGCCCAGCTCGGCGAGCGCGTCCGGGATGCGCTGGTCCTCGGTCAGGTACTCCGGGAAGACGGCGATGATGCGCCCGGCCAGCGAGATGTCGCGGGTGTCCACGGGCACACCGGCCTGGGCGGCGTACGCCTGGATCACCGGCAGGAACGAATGGGTCGCCAGGGCCGGCGCTTCGTCCGTGTAGGTGTAGATGATGGTCGAGTCAGTCACCGGGTGCTCCGCTCCACGTCTGCAACATTGCTCGACATCAAGATATCTCGTGACCGCACGCGCTTCGACAGGGGTCCGCCGCCGACCGGTCAGCGGCCGGTCCCGGTCATCTCCCGCTCGATCCAGCGGCAGATCACGTCCACGACGTACACGTGCTCGGCGCGGGTGAGGTCACGGTCCTTCCCGATTCCGTGGCACCGCAGCAGACAGGTACGGCAGCAGGTGCCGGTGGCGTGCTGCGCGACGAAGACGGGGTGCCCCTTGTACGGCGTCTGCTTGCCGTCCTTGTACGGCCGCGCGGGCGCCAGTCGCTTGGCGATCAGGTCGTAGGCGTGCCAGCGGATCGTCGCCGGGCCCTTCAGCTCGGCGGTCGCCCGGTCCCGCCCGCGCAGGTGGAACTTGGCACGGAACGGCTGCCGGGTGATCGAGTCGAGCCGGGCGTCCAGGGCGGCGGGGGAGGGCGGGGTGAACGGCGCGGGGGTGGGGACGGCGTCGGGGGCGAGGTCGGGCTCGGGCTCGGGTGTGCGCGGAGAAGTCATACTATTTCGAGCTTAGCCCCGTGGTGTGAGCCGTGGACCGGGCGTGCCACGATGAGCCGGTGACCGATGAACGCCGGAACCTTCTCGTGGACAAGACGCCCCTGCCCGACGGCATCGAGGAGCGGCTGCGGGCCCAGCTCACCTTCCTGGTGGAGGTGGACCGGCTGAAGACCGTGCTCCGCCAGTCGCCCCTCGCGGCGGCGGACCGCCGGGAGAACGACGCCGAGCACTCGTGGCACCTGGCGATGATGGTGGCGGTCCTCGCCGAGCACGCGGACGAGCCCATCGACGTCGGCCACACCATCGAGCTGGTGCTGCTGCACGACCTGGTGGAGATCTACGCCGGTGACACCCCGCTGTACGACGGCGCGGGCGGCGCCGGTCAGCTGGAGCGGGAGGCGGTCGCGGCCGACGAGCTGTTCCGGCTGCTCCCGGACGACCAGGCCCGGCGGCTGCGGGCCCTGTGGGACGAGTTCGAGGAGCGCGTCACCCCCGAGGCCCGGTTCGCCAAGGCCATGGACCGGCTCCAGCCGCTGCTGCTCAACTGGATGGCGCGCGGCGGAACCTGGCGTACCCCCGGGGTCACCGCCGACGACGTCCGGGCCCGCAAGGCGGTGATCGGGGACGCCTCCGCCTCGCTGTGGACGGCGGGCCGGCACCTCATCGACGAAGGCGAGCGGCGGGGCTGGTCGCGGGGCACGGCGTCCGAGGACTGAGCGGGGCGCGGTGTTTGGTGACTGAGGCCGGTGGTGGCGGCGCCCTGCCGAAGGGGCTGCCGAAAGGGCTGCCGAAGGGGCGCCGCCACCCGGCTCACTGGTCGGCCAGGGCCGGACCCGTCGGTACGCCGGCGGTACCCCGCTGATGCGGGATCAGCGGCGCCCCCTGCTGCAGCGTCACCGTGCGGGCCGGGACCGGGATCGAGATGCCCTCCTCGCGGTAGCGGCGGTGCAGGCGCTTGATGAACTCGTGCTTGATGCGGAACTGGTCGCTGAACTCGCCGACACCGAGGATGACCGTGAAGTCGATGCGGGACTCGCCGAAGGTGTGGAAGCGGATGGCCGCCTCGTGCTCGGGGAGGGCGCCGGTGATCTCGGTCATGACCTCGTTCACGACGTCGGCGGTCACGCGCTCGACGTGTTCGAGGTCCGAGTCGTAGCCCACGCCCGCCTGCACCAGCATCGTGAGCTGCTGCTCGGGCCGGGTGAAGTTGGTCATGTTGGTCTTGGCCAGCTGGCCGTTGGGGATGACCACGAGGTTGTTGGAGAGCTGACGGACGGTCGTCTGGCGCCAGTTGATGTCGACGACGTAGCCCTCCTCGCCGCTGCTGAGCCGGATGTAGTCGCCCGGCTGCACGGTCTTGGAGGCGAGGATGTGGATGCCCGCGAACAGGTTGGCCAGCGTGTCCTGGAGGGCCAGCGCGACGGCCAGACCGCCGACACCCAGGGCGGTGAGCAGGGGCGCGATGGAGATGCCGAGGGTCTGCAGCACCACCAGGAAGCCGATGGCGAGGACCAGCACCCGGGTGATGTTCACGAAGATCGTGGCCGAGCCCGCCACGCCCGAGCGGGACTGGGTGACGGCGTGCACGAGGTTCGCGATCACCCGCGCCGCGGACAGGGTCACCACGAAGATGATCCAGACCTCGAGAATTTGGTACACGTTGTGCTGCGTGGTCCGGGTCAGCGGCAGCACCGCCGCGGCCGTCGCCGCACCGCCCGCTATCGCCGCCCACGGCACGACCGAGCGCAGCGCGTCCACGATGACGTCGTCGCCGCTCCACTTGGTCCGCTTGGCGTGCTTGGCCAGCCAGCGCAGCACGGTGCGGGACAGGAAGGCCAGCACCACACCGGCCGCGAGGGTGATCCCGGCGAGCACGAGGTCGTCCAGCGTCGCGTCACGGGTCAGCACGTGGTTCACCGGCCGCCTCCCAGGGCCGACACGGCCGCGTGGAGCCTGAAGTGAAGTCTCGTCACGTTGTCACCTGCTCGAAGTCCGGGATGTGCCGTGGCGCGCCGCACGCCGTACGCCGGCGGGCGCGTTCGCTCGTCATCCTGCCGTATCCCGGAGGCCGTTCCGCACCGGGACGGCGGAGCATGATCGCTTACTCGGGGTAACTTCCCGCCGCTCACGGCGCGGTGAACGACCCGTGCCGCCCGGCCCCGTCCGCGAACCGCCGCGCACCCCGCAGCGCCTCGCCCAACACGTCCCGCCCGCCGAGCAGTTCGGCCCGCATCGCCGCCTCCTCGGGCCGCCCCTCCTGGTCCAGGGCGGACGCCCGGTCGGCACGCAGGCAGTCCTGCGGGAAACGGGCGATGACAGCGGCCAACTCCTCGGCCGCCGAGCGGGCGTGACCCTTCGGTACGACGCGGTCCGCGAGCCCGATGGCGTGTGCCTCGGCGGCCTCCACCGGGCGCCCGGTCAGGATCATGTCCAGCGCCCGCCCGGTGCCGATCAGCCGGGGCAGCCGTACCGTGCCCCCGTCGATCAGCGGCACGCCCCAGCGGCGGCAGAACACCCCGAACACCGCGTCCTCCTCGGCGACCCGCAGATCGCACCACAGCGCCAGCTCCAGACCGCCCGCCACGGCGTGCCCGGCGACGGCCGCGACCACCGGCTTGGACAGCCGCAGCCGGGTCGGCCCCATCGGCCCGTCCCCGTCCTCCTCGACCCGGTTCCCGCGCGGCGTACCGATCCCCTTGAGATCCGCCCCCGCGCAGAACGTGCCGCCCTCCCCCCACAGCACCGCCACCCGCGCGCCGTCGTCCGCCTCGAACGCCCGGAAGGCGTCGGCCAGTTCGGCGGCGGCCGGCCCGTCCACGGCGTTCCGGGCCTCCGGCCGGGACAGGACGACGGTGGTGACGAACCCCTTGCGCTCCACACGGACCGGCACGGTGACTCCTCTTCGCTGCGTTGTCGCGGTCTTCCCTGGTCGTGCGGTCACATCCTCCGCTCGCGGGGCCCGGAGCGGGAGGGGCGGCCGAGCCGGGTCACCCTCGGCGGGGGTCGATCGGCGTGAGCCCGCCGAGGCGGTTCTCGATCTCCTGGGCGGCGGCCAGGCACAGGTCCTCCCGGAAGGCGCGCCCGACGATCTGCACGCCGGCCGGCAGTCCGTCGTGGACTCCGGTCGGCACGGCGACCGAGGGCACGCCCACGAAGCTGGTCACCGTGCACAGGCGCATGGCCGAGGCGACCCGTTCCCGTCCCGCTTCGTCGCGTGACTCCAGGCCCGGCTCGACGGGCGGCTCGGTGAACACCGGCCCGAGCAGCAGGGGGTACTCGTCGAGGAACTCCGCCCAGGAGCGGCGGATGGTGAGCCAGGTCCCCATCAGCTTCGTGAGTTCCGCGGCGCTCGCGGGCGGGGTCTTCTCCATGGCCCACCGGATGTAGCGGTCCTGGCCCTCGCCGAGCAGCGCGCGCACCACCGGCCAGGTCGGCGCGAACTCGGTCACGGTGATGCGGCCGTACGCCTCCAGCGCCTCGTCCAGTTGCGGAACGTCGGTCAACTCCCGTACGTCGTACCCCGCGTCGCGCAACGCGTCCGCCGCCGCGGTGACGGCCGCGCGGACCGTGGGGTGGACGCCGTGGCCTCCGGGGTCGGCGACGACCGCGACCTTGAGCGGCCCCGGCAGCGGCTCGCCGTACAGGGGCACGGGAACGGCCCGTGGGTCGCGGGGGTCGGTCCCGGCCAGCGTCTCGTACGCCAGCCGCAGGTCGGCGACCGTACGGGCCAGGGGCCCGTCGGTGACCAGCATCTGTGAGGCCGGTCCCGGGTCGTCCGGGCCGAGGACGCGGTGGTCGGCGGGGAACCGTCCGGTGGTCGGCTTCAGCGCCGTCACCCCGCAGAACGCGGCCGGAATCCGCACCGACCCGCCGGAGTCGTTGCCGAGTCCGAGCGCGGCCATGCCGGTGGCGACGGCCACTCCGTCACCGCCGCTGCTGCCGCCCGGGGTCCGGCTCCGGTCCCACGGGTTGACGGTGTCGCCGAACAGCTCGCTGCGGGTGTGCATCCCGGCCAGGACCAGGGTGGGCATGTTGCTGTGGCCGATCGGTACGGCTCCGGCCGCGCGGAGCCGGGCCACCGGGGGTGCGTCGGCCGGAGCCACCATGTCGCGGAAGCGTGCCGTTCCGAGCGTGGTCGGCACGCCTTCGACAGCGGTGGTCTCCTTCACCGTGAACGGCACACCGGCCAGTGGCCCGAGTTCCTCACCCGCCGCTCGCCGTCGGTCCGTCCGCGCCGCCGCCTCGCGGGCTCGCTCGGCCATCAGCTGCGTCACCGCGTTGACCTGTGGGTTGACCTCGGCGATGCGGGCCAGATGGCTGTCGACCAGTTCGAGGGCCGAGATCTCCCCGCCTCGGACCGCCTCCGACTGCGCGGCGGCTGTCATGGCCCACAAGGCGTCCTGCCTGATCATCGCGTTTTCCCTCCACATGCCGAAGTGCCCGGGTCCGCACCCTAACCCGGAACCGATACGATCGTATTGGAATAAGGAGGCCGACCGCGCATGCCCAGACAGGTGGACTACGAGAGCCGACGCCGCCGGATCGCCGAGGCCGTCTGCCTCCTCGCCGACGAACACGGGCCGGAGGGGGTGAGCATGCGCGAGGTCGCCGCCCGCGCGCAGGTCTCCGTGGGCGCCGTCCAGCGCTGCTTCCGCACCAAGGGGGAGATGCTCCTCTTCGCCGTCGACCACGTCGGCGAGCGCATCACCGAGCGAGTGAGGACCCGCCTGGCCGCCGGCCCGGACCGGTCGGCCGCCGCCGCCCTGGACCATGCGGCCGACGAGATCGCCCTGCTCCGCGAGGAACACCGGGCGGAAGCGCGGATCTGGCTCGCGTTCGTCGCCCAGGCCGCCGTCAGCGAGTCACTCGCCGGTCCGCTGAGAGCCGGCTACACGGCCCTCCAGTCCCTCCTCGTCCGTCTCATCACAGAGGCCGCCGAGACCGGCTCGGGCGGCGAAGGCGCCCCGCCGCCCGACCCGCAGCGCGAGGCTCGCGCCCTGCTCGCTCTCGCGGACGGCCTCACCACCCATGTGCTCATCGGCCACTTGACCGGGCGGGAAGCCGAGGAGGTCCTGCGCGCGCATCTGTCCGGCCTCTGGAAACGCCTCGGCACCCCGCACCCCCGATAACGGTCCGCCGGCTCCTCGCCGCGTCCTCGAAGGGGCCGCGCTGCACTCAGATCACCCGCAACCGCACCAACGCCCCCAGCGTCAGCGCCCCCGGTACCAGCGGGAGCCAGACGGTGATCATCCGGTACGCCAGCACCACCGCCGTCGCCACGGCCGCCGGGCCGCCCGCCGCGACCAGGGCGACCACCAGTGCGGCCTCCACCGAGCCGATGCCGCCCGGGGTGGGGACGAGGGCGACCGCGGTGGTGGCCGCGAGGTAGGCGAGGGCCGCGTGCGGGGCCGGTACCGGCAGGTCGAGCGCGCGGCCCACCGCCACGAGACCGGCCGCCTGGAGCGCCGGGAAGGCCAGGGCGCCGCCCCACAGGGCCAGGGCGCGGGCGGGGCGCCGGTGCACCGAGCGGGCCTCGCCCAGGGTCTCCCGGAGGAACCGGGCGACGGTCGCGCGCAGCCGTCGTACGAGGAACAGCGTGGCCCCCGCCGTCAGCACCAGGGCCGCACCGCCCAGCAGCAGGGGCAGCGCCGAGCCGTCGGGCAGGACGGGACGCAGGCGCAGCGCGTCCGGGAACGCGATCAGCAGCGCGGCCAGCAGACCGAGCCGGCCCACGCACTCCGCCAGCAGGTACAGGGCGAGCGCGGCCGAGGAACGGGCGAGCGGCACCCCGCACACGGTCAGGAAGCGCAGGTTCACCGCGCTCGCGCCGAGGCCGGTGGGCAGCAGATGATTGGCCGCGCCCGCCGCGAACTGGGTGGCGAGCAGCCGCCGTTTGGGCAGCGGCCGCAGGACCGCGCCCTGGCGGGTGCACGCGGCCGCGACCCAGGTCAGACAGGTCGCCGCGGCCGCCACCAGCAGCCAGGCCGGCGACGCGGTACGCACCTGCCCGAACCCCTCGGCCAGCACCGAGCGATGGCGTACCGCGACCACGGCGACCAGCACCAGCGGCAGGAGACACAGCACGCGGCGGACATGGACGCGCCGCGGCGGCCGTAGGGGAGAAGAGGTCGGAGCCGTCACACCCGGGGAGGCTTCCCCCGGTGTCCCAACGGCGGGTGGCGGCGGGGCGGACGGCGGCTTGCGGCCGGGCAGCGAGCGGGCGGGAGCGGGAGCGGTCATGGCGGCAGCCTTCGCGGGGAGCGGGGTGGGGAGGTTACTGGGGACGGTGGAGCGGGTGGGGCGACGCGCGCCTTGACCTCAATAAAACTTGAGGTTTTACGGTGCTGCTCATGAGCATGGAGACCACCGCGTGGACACAGCTCCACAGCGTGCTGAACGCCCAGGAGCACCGCCCCCTCGCCCGCGCCACACTGCGCCGCATCGCCGCCTTCGCCCGCCCGCACCGCGCGGCCATCGCCCGCTTCGTGCTGCTCGGGATCGGCTCCGCGCTGCTCGCGGTGGCCACGCCGGTGCTCGCCGGACGGGTCGTCGACGCCATCGTGGCGGGCCACGACTCCGGCACGGTGGTACGGCTCTCCCTGCTGATCGCGCTCGTCGCCGTCGTGGAGGCAGGACTCGGCGTCCTGGTCCGGCGGCTGTCGGCGACCCTGGGGGAGGGCCTCATCCTCGATCTGCGCACCACTGTCTTCGATCATGTGCAGCGGATGCCCGTCGCCTTCTTCACACGTACGCGTACGGGAGCGCTCGTCAGCCGACTCAACAACGACGTGATCGGTGCCCAACGGGCCTTCGCCGGCACCCTGTCCGGCGTGGTCACCAACCTGGTCACCCTGCTCCTCACCCTCGCCGTCATGCTCGGCCTGTCCTGGCAGATCACCCTGCTCGCGCTCGCCCTGCTCCCGGTGTTCGTGCTGCCCGCCCGCCGCATGGGCCACCGCATGGCCCTGATGCAGCGCGAGGCCGCGACCCTCGACGCGGCCATGGGCACCCGCATGACCGAGCGCTTCTCGGCGCCCGGCGCCACCCTGGTGAAACTGTTCGGGCGCCCCGAGGAGGAGTCCGCGCAGTTCGCGGCGCGCGCCCGCCGGGTCCGCGACATCGGGGTGCGCACCGCCACCGCGCAGTCGGTGTTCATCACCGCCCTCACCCTCGTCTCCGCCCTGGCCCTCGCGCTGGTCTACGGGCTCGGCGGCTGGTTCGCGCTGCACGGCACCCTGGAGGCGGGCGCCGTCGTCTCCCTCGCCCTGCTGATCACCCGCCTCTACGCCCCGCTGACCGCGCTCGCCGGGGCCCGCGTCGAGGTGATGAGCGCGCTGGTCAGCTTCGAGCGCGTCTTCGAGGTGCTGGACCTGAAGCCGCTCATCACCGAGAAGCCGGACGCCGTCGCGGTGCCCGAGGGGCCGGTCGCGGTCGAGTTCGAGGACGTGCGCTTCGCCTACCCGGCCGCCGGACAGGTCTCCCTCGCCTCCCTGGAGGAGGTCGCCACACTCGACCGGCGGGGCGGCGCCGAGGTCCTGCACGGCATCTCCTTCCGCGCCGCACCCGGCGAGACGGTCGCCCTCGGCGGCTCCTCCGGCGCGGGCAAGTCCACCATCGCCCAGCTGCTGCCACGGCTGTACGACGTGGACTCCGGGGCCGTACGTGTCGCCGGCACCGACGTGCGCGAGCTGACCGGCGCCTCGCTGCGGGCCACCGTCGGCCTGGTCACCCAGGACGGCCACCTCTTCCACGACACCGTCCGCGCCAACCTGCTCCTCGCCCGGCCCGGCGCCACCGACGCCGAGCTGTGGGACGCGCTCGGCCGGGCCCGCCTCGCCGAGGCCGTACGCTCCCTGCCCGACGGCCTGGACACCGTGGTCGGCGAACGCGGCTACCGGCTCTCCGGCGGCGAACGCCAGCGGCTGACCATCGCGCGGCTGCTGCTCGCCCGGCAGCGGGTCGTCATCCTGGACGAGGCCACCGCGCACCTGGACAACACCGCCGAGGCCGCTGTCCAGGAGGCCCTGACCGAGGCCCTGCGGGACCGCACCGCCGTGGTGATCGCCCACCGGCTGTCCACCGTGCGGGCCGCCGACCAGATCCTGGTGGTGGAGGCGGGGCGGATCGTGGAGCGGGGCACGCACGACGAACTGCTCGCGGCGGGCGGGCGCTACGCCGAGCTGTACCGGACGCAGTTCGCGGCGCGGCGGGACGGGGTGGAGGAGGTGGTGGCCTGACGGGCGGCGCCCTCGCGATCTGGTGGCGAGCCGTCCGTCCCGTACGACCGCCGTCGTCGCAGGTCTCGACGGCGGCGGTCGCGCTGGACCACCATTCCTCGGGCAAGGCCCGGTGCACCGGGCGCGTCGGGGCAGAGAGCAGCGGTGATGAGTTCCACGGAACGGGCGCGACAGACCGACCCCACCGCCCAACTCGCGGCGCACGCGACCCCGTTGCGGGTGCTCGCCGTGGACGACGAGGAACCCGCCCTCGAAGAGCTGCTGTACCTCCTCGGCGAGGACCCGCGCGTCGGGGACGTGCTGCCCGCCCTCGACGCCACCGAGGCGCTGCGCCTGCTCGGCCGGGCGGTCGAAACCGGACCCGGCGGCACCGGCGCCATCGACGTCGTCTTCCTCGACATCCACATGCCGGGCCTCAGCGGGCTCGAACTCGCCCGGCTGCTCGGCGGGTTCGCCGCCCCGCCGCTCATCGTCTTCGTCACCGCGCACGAGGACTTCGCGCTGCGCGCCTTCGACCTCAAGGCCGTCGACTACCTCCTCAAGCCGCTGCGCGCCGAGCGGTTCGCGGAGGCGGTCCGCCGGGTGGCCGAGCTGACCCGCGCCGGGCAGGGCCCGAGGCCGGCCGTCCCCGCCGCCCGGCCGGGAAGCGGCGGAACCGATCAAGTCCCCGTGGAACTGGGCGGGGTGACCCGCTTCGTGCCCGTCTCCGACATCGTCCACGCCGAGGCGCAGGGCGACTACGCCCGCCTGCACACCCCGTACGGCAGCCATCTGGTCCGCATCCCGCTGTCCACCCTGGAGGAGCAGTGGCGCCCGCACGGGTTCGTGCGCATCCACCGCAGCCACCTCGTGGCCCTGGCCCGGATCGAGGAACTGCGCCTGGAGGGAGGCAACTTGACCGTCCGTGTCGGCGACCGCGTCCTCGCCGTCAGCCGCCGCAACGCCCGCGAGCTGCGCGACCTGCTGGCCCGTCGCGCCACCCGCGCGGCCGACCGCCCCCGCTGACGCGGCCCCGCCCTGTGGCGACCATGTGCCGAACCGCGTCAGGTGGCTACCTCACCGCTGACGTGCTGCGTACACTCGCCGCAACTAGCCGATCACCGGGGCCTCGGGGGTGCGTCATGGGTGCGGAGCCCGTCCCGCCGCGCCGCGAGACGATCACGGGGAAGCCGGCCACGCGCCCCCTTTCCGGGTCCGCGAGATCCATCGAACACAGCCCCAGCGTAGGCAAGTTGATGCGCCGTCAGTTGTGCGCTGCGCTCACCGTCACCGCCCTGCTCGCCCTCCTCCTCGGCCTGCTCCCCGTCCTCTTCCACGTCCTGCCCGCCACCGGCCGGGCCGGCGTCCCGCTCGCCGTCTGGGTCGCCCTCGGCGTCGCGCCGTACCCCACACTGCTCGGCATCGGCGCCTGGTACGTCCGCCGCGCCGAGCGCAACGAGGGCGACGTGACCGGGCGTTGAACCAGACGTACGGAATCGCCGGAGTGTCGGCCGTGGTGCTCGCCACGGCCCTCGTCGGCGCGCTGGGCCTGCGCATCTCGCGCACCACCTCGGACTTCTACGTCGCCTCGCGCACCGTCGCACCCCGGCTCAACGCCTTCGCGGTGAGCGGCGAATACCTCTCCGCCGCGTCCTTCCTCGGCATCGCCGGACTGCTCCTCGCGCAGGGCGTGGACATGCTCTGGTTCCCCATCGGCTACACGGCCGGGTTCCTCGTCCTGCTGGTCTTCGTCGCCGCCCCGCTGCGCCGCTCCGGGGCGTACACGCTGCCCGACTTCGCCGAGGCGCGCCTGGAGTCGCGGGCCGTGCGCCGGATCGCCGGAGTCCTCGTCGTCGGCATCGGCTGGCTGTATCTGCTGCCCCAACTGCGCGGTGCCGGACTGACGTTGCGGCTGCTCACCGGGGCGCCCGGCTGGCTCGGCGGGCTGGTCGTCGCCGCGGTGGTGACGGCGGCCGTGGCGGCCGGGGGCATGCGGAGCATCACCTTCGTACAGGCCTTCCAGTACTGGCTCAAGCTCACCGCGCTGCTGGTGCCGGTCGTGTTCCTGCTGCTCGCCTGGCGCTCGGACCACGCCCCCGCGCCCGTGTGGGACGACCGGCCCGTCTTCCACCGCTCCACCGAGGTCCGCGTGGACCACGCGCTGACCATGACCGTCCGCGAACCGGTCCGGGTCACCGACGTCTCCGGGACCGTGGACGGCCGCAAGGTCGAGCACGGCACGCTCCGGCTCACCGAGGGCCGCCACCACATCGGCGCGCACACCGGCCTGCGCTTCCCGGCCGGTGCCCGCGTCCCGCTGCCCGACCGGGAAACCGCCGGGTCGGCCCCGTCGAGCTGGGCGCAGCCGCAGTCCCCGCACCGCGAACAGCACGGCCTCTACGCCACCTACGGGCTGATCCTCGCCACCTTCCTCGGCACCATGGGCCTGCCCCACGTCGTCGTGCGCTTCTACACCAACCCCGACGGCCGCGCCGCCCGCCGCACCACCCTGATCGTCCTCGGCGCGCTCGGCGCCTTCTACCTCCCGATGCCGCTCTACGGCGCGCTCGCCCGGCTCTACGCCCCCGACCTGCTGCTCACCGGCGACACCGACCTCGCGGTCCTCGTCCTGCCCCAGCGGCTGATCGGCGGGGTGGGCGGCGATCTGCTCGGCGCGCTGCTCGCGGGCGGCGCCTGCGCGGCCTTCCTCTCCACGGCCTCCGGACTCACCATGTCGGTCGCCGGAGTGCTCGCCCAGGACGTGCTTCCCGCCCTGGGGCTCCGGCACTTCAGGGCCGCCGTCGTCCCCGCCATCGCGGTGCCCGCCGCGGCCGGCGCCTTCGTCGGGGAGCTGCCGGTGGCCGACGCGGTCGGGCTCGCCTTCGCCGTGTCCGCGTCCTCCTTCTGCCCGCTGCTCGTGCTCGGCATCTGGTGGCGCGGGCTCACCCCGCCCGGTGCGATCGCCGGGCTGATCCTCGGCGGCGGCTCCGCGCTCACCGCCGTCACCGCGACCATCGCCGGGGGCGCCCGCTCCGGCTGGGCGCACACCCTGCTGGCCTGGCCCGCCGTCTGGTCGGTGCCGGTCGGGTTCGCCGCGATGGTGCTGATCTCCCTGGCCACCCGCGACCGGGTGCCGCCCGGCACCGCCGCCACCATGGCCCGGCTGCATCTGCCGGAGAAGGAGAAGGCGGGCGCGGGCCGGTGACACGAGTGATCACATTCCCCCGGAGGTCCCGATGAGCGCCCTCGGCTTCCTGCTGCTCGCCGTCGCCGGACTCGCCCTGTTCGTCCTCGGCGCCGCCCTCGGCCATGTCGCCGTACGCCGCCAGCAGGAGAACCCGGCGGGCCCCGGCACCCCCGTCGAACAGGCCACCTTCCACACCCTGCACACCGCCTCGCTCGCCGCGCCGCCCCTGCGCGCCGGGCTCACCCCGGACACCGCCCGCAAGGCGGCCCGGCGGCTGCGCCCGCTCCTCGGCACTGTCGCCCTCGCCCTCGCCGACGAGGGGGCCGTGCTCGCCTGGGACGGTGCCGGTGACCACCACCGCGAGGCGACGGCGATGCTGCTCGCGCAGGTCGTGCGCACCGGCCGCGAGCAGAGCGTCGAGTTGTCCTGCGCGCACGAGGGCTGTCCCGTGCGCCGGGGCGTCCTCGTCCCGCTGACCGTCGACGGCCGGGTGAGCGGCGTCCTCGCCGCCTTCGCCGGCCGCGAGGACGCCGTACCGGTGCGCGCGGCGCGGGAGGTCGCCCGCTGGGTGTCGGTGCAGCTCGAACTGGTCGATCTGGACCGGGCCCGCTCCAGCGCCATCGAGGCCGAGATCCGCGCCCTGCGCGCCCAGATCTCCCCGCACTTCATCTACAACTCGCTCGCGTCCATCGCCTCGTTCGTCCGCACCGACCCCGAGCGCGCCCGTGAACTCCTGCTGGAGTTCGCCGACTTCACGCGCTACTCGTTCCGCAGGGACGGCGACTTCACCACGCTCGCCGAGGAGTTGCGCTCCATCGAGCAGTATCTGGAGCTGGCCCGCGCCCGCTTCGGCCGCCGGCTCGCGGTGACCCTGCGCATCGCGCCCGAGGTGCTGCCGGTCACCCTGCCGTTCCTGTGCCTCCAGCCGCTCGTGGAGAACGCGCTCAAGCACGGACTCGCCGAGTCCGCCGAACGCGCCCGCATCACGATCATCGCGGAGGACGAGGGCACCGAGGCCCGCGTCGTCATCGAGGACGACGGCGTCGGCATGGAACCCGACCGGGCCCGCGCCGTCCTGCGCGGCACCGCCGGACCCGGCACCGGCATCGGCCTGAGCAACGTGGACCGCAGACTGCGTCAGGTGTACGGAGACCCGTACGGCCTGGTCGTCGAGACCGGCGTCGGCGCCGGTACGAAGATCACCGTACGGGTTCCCAAGTTCCGCCCCGCGCCGCGCCGGAGCTGAGCGTCCGGCGCGGTGGGCGGGCCGGGCTCGGCGGACGGGCCGGTCAGGTCCAGCGGCCGTCGGAGCGGCGGCGCTCCTGCTGCTGACGGTGACTGTCGTGCGGCTGGCCCTTCGCCTGCTTGGCGGCCGCCTCGGGAATCTGCGTGTGGTAGTAGAGCAGCTTGCCCTGGCCGCGCGCGCCGAGGCCGTGGTGTCCCTTGACCGGAGAGTTCTTACGCATGACTCGGCTCCTCGGGGTGACGGCACCCGGAATTTCGTTAGATTCACGGTACGCCGCACCCGTACGGGTGGCGACTGGGCGGCCGTTCGGGTGGTGGCGGGCGCACACCGGTTTCGAGGTGCGGGCCTGGGGGCTCGGTGCGACGCTGACTTGGTGCATACCTCTGAGCTGACTCCCGAGATCCGTGCCGCTCTGAGCGAGCGCCGTGCGTACCCCGCCATCACGATGGTGATGCCGACCGATCCGGACTTCCCCTTCAGCGAGAAGGACCGCATCCTCCTGCGCGACCTGGTGACCGAGGCCAGGCGCCGGCTGGCCGACGACCCGGAGGTGGGCCGGGACACACGCCTTGAGCTGCGGGACCACCTGCTGGAGCCCGCGGTGATCGAGCGCGTCGCCGACCCCTTCCACCCGGACGACGCCATGGTCGTCTACGTGGCCGCCGACGAGCCGGTCCAGGTCTGGCAGATGACCTCCCTTGCGCCCGTACAGCCGCGCGTCGAGTTCGCGGAGTCGTTCCTGACGCGCTATCTGGACGCGGCCGAACAGCGCTCCCGGCCCTTCCTCGTCCTGGTCCTCGACCAGGAGATGTGCCGCCTCTACCACGGTGCCGTCCGGCGCCTGACGCAGGTCGAGCACCACGGCTTCCCCTGTCGGCCGGAGATCCCCTCGCCCGAGGACGCGCTGCCCGGCGCCATCCCGCACTCCGCGCCCTACGAGGGGCACCGGGAGCGGGTCGAGCAGTATCTGCGCCGCGTGGACCGCAAGCTGGGCGAGGCGCTGGACGAGCACACCGATCTGCCGCTGTTCGTCATCGGCGGCGACAAGATCCTCTCCGCGTTCCGCGACGTCACGACGCACGGCAACGCGATCTCCGGCACCCTCCAGCTCACCGGCATGGACAAGGACCGCCCGCAGGACCTGATGAAACGCCTGGAGCCGCTCCTCGAAGAGTTCCGCGCGAGGCAGGTCGCCGAAGCGGTCGGCGCGCTGAACGAGGCGCGGGGACAGGGCAAGTACGCCGGCGGGCCGCTGGAGGTGTGGACCGCCGTCGCGGACAAGCGGGTGCAGCGGCTGATCGTGGAGGAGGGGCTGTACCTCGCGGGCCGGGTCACCGAGGACGGCCGGGTCCTGGAGCTGGCCGAGGTGCCCAAGCCGGTCACCCTGCCCGAGCCCAAGCCGGACGTGACACCCCCGCCGCACACCATCGGCGTGGCCACCGACATCGTGGAACAGCTGGTCGACCGGGCGATCGCCGCCGACTCCCATGTGCTGTTCGTACCCGACGGCACGCTGGCGGAGGCGGGCGGGGTGGCGGCGCTGCTGCGGTACTGAGCGTTGCCGCGGCGCTGGGCGTTGCCGGGGCGCTGAGCGTTGGCGCAGTGCCGAGCGTCGCCGTGGTACCGCGCGGGGCGGCGCGCCTCGGCGGCCGGACGTGTCGTCCTACGCGCCCTTCCCGCCGCCCGCCCCCTCGCGGCCGGCGAGCACCGTCTCCCGGAACGACGCCACCACCGGCCGCAGATCCACCCGGTGCCACACCGCCCACAGCCGAACGGACATGTCCAGCCAGGGCAGTTCGCGCACCGTCACCCCGGCCGGCTCACCGCGCACCATGCTCCGCTGGACCAGCGCGAGACCCAGCCCGGAGGCCACGAGCCCGAGTGCGGTGAGCGGTTCGGCGGCCTCCAGGCGGATGTCCGGGGTGAACCCGGACGCGGCGCACGCGGCGATGAACTCGTCCCGCCAGGCAGCGCGTCGGCTGTTCTCCACCGCGATCCAGGGCAGCCCCTCCAGATCGGCGGGCGTGATCTCCGCCAGGTCCGCCACCGGGTGCCCGCTCGGCACGGCGAGCAGCAGCGGATCGTCGAGCAGCAGCGCGGCGCGCAGATCGGGGTCGTCCTCGGCGGGCGGCTCGGACACCAGGGCGATGTCCAGACTGCGGCGGCGCAGCCCCTCGAACTGCTCGGCCGTGGGGTGGTTGTAGAGCGCGACGTGGATACCGGGCCGCTCGTCGTGCAGTTCCCGCAGCGCGCGCGGCAGCACCCCGGAGTGCATGGCGTCGGTCGCGTACCCGATGCACAGGCCGCCCTCCTCGCCGCGCCCGAGCCTGCGGCCGAGGTTCTCCAGGCGGTCGGCGTGCAGCAGCAGTGCCCGGGCCTCGGAGAGGAAGACCCGGCCGTCGGCGGTGAGCCGGATGCGCTGCTGGCTGCGCTCGAACAGGGTCAGGCCGAGGGTCTTCTCCAGCTGGGCGATCTGCCGGCTGAGCGGTGACTGGGAGATGTGCAGGAGTTCGGCGGCGCGGCCGACGTGTTCCGTCTCCGCGACGGTCACGAAGTACCGGAGCTGGCGCAGATCGAGCATGTAAGACCTCGGAGGACTCAAGTGTGTCCAAGCAAGTCTTGGACAGTCTCAAGCTTCGATCCTAGCCTCGACAGAGCAAGAACGGCAGAACCCGCAAGAACGGCGAAAGGCCGCGATACGGGACGAAAGCTGCTGAACCCTCGTGAAACAAGGATCTGAGCTACTCATGGGTATCAAGTCCCTCCTCCCCGGCCCGCTCGGCTTCGGCACCGCCCCGCTGGGCAACATGTTCCGCGCCATCCCCGACGAGGAGGCCGCGGCCACCGTCGCCGCCGCCTGGGACCACGGCATCCGCTACTACGACACCGCCCCCTTCTACGGCGCAGGCCTCTCCGAGCTGCGCCTCGGCGAGGCCCTGGCCGACCGCCCGCGCGACGCGTACGTGCTGAGCACCAAGGTCGGCCGCGTGATCCACGACGACGTGGAGGACCCGGCCGCGCGCGAGCTGGGCGAGAAGGGCGGCCTCTTCGAGCACGGCCGCCCCAACCGGATGACCGACGACTACACCGCCGACGCCACCCTGCGCTCCATCGAGGACAGCCTGAAGCGGCTGCGCACCGACCGCCTGGACATCGTCTGGGTGCACGACATCGCCCAGGACTTCCACGGCGACGAATGGCTCGCCCGTTTCGAGACCGCCCGCACCGGCGCCTTCCGCGTCCTTGAGAAGCTGCGCGACGAAGGTGTCATCAAGGCGTGGGGCCTCGGCGTCAACAAGGTCGAGCCGATCGAGCTGACCCTCGGCCTGGACGAGCCCCGCCCCGACGCCTTCCTGCTGGCCGGGCGCTACACCCTGCTCGACCACGACCGCGCCCTTCAGCGGCTGCTCCCGGCCGCCGTCGAGCAGGGCGTGGACATGGTCGTCGGCGGGCCGTACAGCTCCGGCATCCTGGCGGGCGGCACCCACTTCGAGTACCAGCGGGCCCCGCAGGCGATCATCGACAAGGTCGAGCGGATCAAGGCCCTCGCCGCGCGGCACGGCGTCGGCGTCAAGGCGGCCGCGCTCGGCTTCGCCCTGGCCCACCCGTCGACCGCCGCCGTCGTCCCCGGCGCCACCCGGCCCAGCCGCATCGCCGAGGACACCGCCGCGCTCCGCGAGAACGTCCCGGCCGCCTTCTGGGCCGACCTGCGCGCGGAGAAGCTGATCTCCGCCGACGCGCCCGTCCCCACCGTCTGAGCCCCACCCGACCCCTTGTCCACCCCCCACCAGGAAAGCGCCATGGCAAGCACCACCGCGTCCATCGACCTCCCCCACACCCCCGACCACGTCTGGCGGCTCATCGGCGGCTTCGGCTCCCTGCCCGACTGGCTCCCCTACATCCCGCACAGTGAGCTGACCGAGGGCGGCCGCGTCCGCAGGCTGACCAACGCCGGCGGCGAGACCATCGTCGAACGCCTGCACGCCTTCGACGACGAGGCCCGCAGCTACACCTACGCGATCCTCGACGCCCCCTTCCCGGTCACCGGCTACCTCTCCACCCTCACCGTCCACCCCACGGCCGACCCGGGGACCGCGCGGGTGGAGTGGTCGGGCACCTTCACCCCCGACGGCGTCGGCGCGGCGGAGGCGGAAGCCCTGTTCCAGGGCATCTACCGCGAGGGCCTGGCCGCGCTGGAGCGGACGCTGCGCACCGGCGCCTGACCCCGCCCGGCGCGGGACGGTACGGCACCGGCGCGGCGGCCGGGTCCGCACCCCGGTGCCGTACCGCTCCCGCACACGCGTGCCCACCCGGCCGGGAGGCCCGACTCGCCTGCGGTGGAAGGCCCGTTGAAGGGTCCAAGGCGGGCGGTCGGGCTCTACGATTGGCCCGTCGCCGTGTCGCCCGGAGCGCGCCACGGCACCGCCACGTCCGCGTGGCCTCGCGTGGAGGGAGTGCGGTGTCCAATCACCGGCCGGCCGGCCATCCGGTGGCCGACGGTCCCGACCGGGCCGTCCGGTTCCGCTCCGGCGCGGGCGGCGGTCACCGGCCGCCGCCGCACGGCGTGGACCATCCGGTGCTGACCGAGGTGCTGCGCCGGCTGCTGGAGCGCGACCGGCGGACGGCAGGCCGGCCCGTCGCGTACTACGAGGACAGTCCCTGAGGTGGCCCCGCATCCGGAGGGGGGAGCGGCGGACCCGCACGCCTCGGCGCCCTGGCCGCACCGGCTGCTGGATGTGCCCGCCCTCCGCCGCGCCGGCACCGCCCCCGTCCCGCTGCGCCAGTTCGTCCTGAAGCTCAACAGCCGCTGCAATCTGCTCTGTTCGTACTGCTACGTCTACAACGCGGCCGACACCTCCTGGCGCGGCCGCCCCCCGAGGGTCACCCCCGAGGTGCTCGCCCGCAGCGCCGAGCGGATCGGCGAGCACGTCGCCGCCCACGGACTGCGCGACATCCGGGTCGAGCTGCACGGCGGCGAACCGCTCCTCGGCGGCGTCGACACCGCGCTCCGGCAGGTCTCCGAGGTGCGCTCCGCCGTACGGGCTGCCGCCGGGGCCGGCTGCGAGGTCCGGGTCGGCGTCCAGACCAACGGCACCCTGCTGACCGCCGAGACCGTACGGCGCCTCGCGGACGCCGGAGTCCGCGTCGGCGTCAGCCTCGACGGGGGGCGCCCCGAGCACAACAAACGGCGCGTCGACCACGCGGGCCGCCCCGCCTGGCCCGCCGCCACCCGGGGTCTCGCCCTGCTCGCCCAGCGCCCCGAGGCGTACGCGGGCATCCTGTGCACCATCGACCTCGACCAGGACCCCGAGGACGTCTACGACTCCCTGCTGGAGTTCCGGCCCGCCGCCCTCGATCTGCTGCTGCCGCACGCCAACTGGACCCACCCGCCGCCCGGCAAGGGCCCCTCCAGCGCCGGAGCCGCGCCCTACGGACAGTGGCTCGCCCGCGTCTTCGACCGCTGGTTCGACGCGGGCCGGCACCACACCGGGATCAGGCTCTTCACCGAGATCATCGGGCTGCTGGCCGGCTTCCCGAGCACCGCCGAGGCCGTCGGACTCTCCCCGGTCGCCGCCGTCCTGGTGGAGACCGACGGCGCCATCGAGCAGGTCGATTCGCTCAAGGCCGCCTATTCCAGGGCCCCTTCGACCGGTCTGAGCGTCTTCGACGACAGCTTCGACGACGCGCTGGAGCATCCGGGCATCGTGGCACGGCAGTTGGGGGAGGAGGCGCTCTCCGAGGACTGTCTGCGCTGCCCGTTGATGCGGATCTGCGGCGGCGGCCACTACGCCCACCGCTACCGCCGGGGCAGCGGCTTCCGCCATCCTTCCGTCTACTGCGCCGATCTCACCCTGCTCATCCGGCACATCGCGGGAAGAATCGAACCGCTTCTCCACTCCGGTCCCCTCCTGCCCGATTGAACCCCTTTGCATTGCCTAGGAGTTGAAGCCGCGTCAGAATCCTGTCGTGAGCACACTCGGGGGAGCGGCCGCGGCCGAGGAGGTCTGGCGGGCGCAGAGCGTCTGGTCGCGGGCGGCCAACCGGGCCAAGGCCGCGGTCGAGCGGGCCCGCGCGGCCACCCTTTGCGCGGTGGTCGCGGCGGCCGTGCTCGGCGCCGCCGCCTCGCAGGTGATACCGCTCTCCCCGGCCACCGGCCGTGTCCTCGCCTTCCTCGCGCTGCTCGCCGCCGGCACCGCCCCGCTCACCGCCGCCGGCGCCTCCCCGCACCGGGTGCGCGAGTGGACGGCCCTGCGCTCGGTCTCCGAGGAACTGAAGAGCCAGCTCTACATCTACCTCGCCGGAGCCGCCCCCTACCGCCGCCCCGAGACCCGCGACACCGAGCTGCGCGCCCGCGTCGGCGCCGTCCTCGCCGACGCCGGTGACCTCGACCGCGCCCTCGCCGGCATCGAGCCCGCCGCCCGGTCGCTGCCCCCGGTCACCGGCATCGCGGACTACGCCGAGCAGCGGCTGCACAGGCAACTGGAGCGCTACTACCGGCCGAAGGCCCGGGAGATGGCCGCCAAGGCCCGGCTCGTCGAACGCTGGGGCCGGGTGCTCGCCGGGATCTCCGCGCTGCTCGGCGCCGTCGCCGGCGCCTTCGCGGCGGAGCAGGCGGCCGCCTGGATACCCGTCGTCGCCGCGGTCTCCGCGAGCGTCGTGTCCTACGGCGCGTCGGCACGCTTCGTCGCCCAGGAGATCGAGTTCAACAGGACCGCGCGCGAGCTGGACGGGCTCCTGCGCTGGTGGCGCGAGCGCGATCCGGCCACGGACGCGGACGCCGACCGGCTCGCCGAGCGCACGGAACACGTCGTCTCGGTGCAGAACGAGGGCTGGATGGCCAAGTGGATCGCGGACTGAAGGCGGGGCGAGGGTGGTCAGGGTGTTCATCAGCCACAGCACCAACACGGATGAACCGGCCGCCCAGTTGCGCGACGCCCTCGCCACCGGCCTCGACACCGCCCGGCACACCGTGCTGCTCGACGTACGCATCCAGGAGCCCGGCCGCCCCTGGCAGCTGAAGCTCGCCCGGTTCCTCGGCGAGTGCGACGCGGCCCTCGTCCTCGTCAACGAGGCGGCTCTGCGCTCGACCTGGGTGCGCCGCGAGACCAACATCCTGCACTGGCGCAAGACGCTGTACCCCGACATGGTCCTGGTCACCGTCCTGGTGGACGGCATCAGCGCCGGCAAGCTCAGGGAGTCCGCGCTCGGCTACCTCGCCACCGACGACGTGGAGCGGATCGTCACCGGCAGCGCGGCGGAGGTCGCCCGGCTCGTCGGACGGTTCCCTCAGGTGCGCGAGGTCTGGGACGACTCCATGAGCGTCTGGCTGGAGAGCATCTGCATCCAGCTCCGGGAGATCCGCGAACACGCGGTCTTCGCCCGTCTCGCCCGCGAACTGGAGGTCCCCGACGAGGAGTTCGGCGACCTGATCCCCGGCTTCGCCCCGCTGCTCATCGCCTCGCAGCTGCTCGACTCCCACGACATCGTCCAGCTCCACAACACGGTGCTCGCGGCCCTCATGGGCGGCCTGGAGCGCGGCCGCGCGGGCGACCTCGCCCAGATGATCCTGCCGGCGTGGGTGGACCGCGACGACGCCCGGCGCATCGTGCGCGACACCGACGGCGTGGTGCGCCGCGTCGTCATCCTCAGCGTGGACAGCACGGTGATCGGCAAGCACTACCTGGACCGCGCGTTCTGCGTCGACATCCGCAGCTACTACATCGCCGAGGCGGCGGGGCGGCCGCCCGGCGACGACGACCCCGAGGACTATCTGCTCGGCCAGTGCGAGCAGGCCGTCAAACAGGCCATCGGCCTGGAGCCGTACGACGAACTCGGCACCCCCGAGGAGCCGGAGAGCTTCGGCCGCTTCTATCTGCTCCTCGACGCCAAGCGCTGCGACCTGGCCGTCGTGCACCGGGTGATCTCCCGGCTGCACGAGAGCATCCCGTGGATGCACGTCCTCGTCATCACCGGGCGGGGCGTGGACGCGCGCGGGAGCTGGCCGGGAAGTCCCGACGAAGTGCTGGTTCTCGACCCGCCGTTCGGCGCCGTACATGAGACTCTGGTCAATGCCGTCATCCGTCGGGTGAGCAAGCACGTGGGTTCGATCGGCTGGGGGGCCTGATGAGCCAGGAACAGACCGACGCGCCGGAGCCGTCCGGGACACCCGGCGGCGCCGAATGGCTCGACACCCCCGACCGGGGCGACGGCCGCGTCTATGTGATGCCGCCCGAACTCGACTTCGCCGTCCGGGTCGCCCGCGCGACCGGCCGCCCGCTGCTGCTGCGCGGGATGCCCGGCTCCGGCAAGTCCTCCCTCGCGCCGTACATCGCACGGCAGTTGGGCTGGCGGTACTACGAACACGTCGTCACCTACCGCACCCAGCCCCGCGAGCTGCTGTGGAGCTTCGACAGCGTCCGCAGGCTCGGTGACGCCCAGGTCGCCGCCCGCCGCGGCGGCACCCCGGACGACGCGAGCTACGTCCAGCCCGGCGTCCTGTGGTGGGCACTCGCCCCCGAGTCCGCCCGCAGGCGCGGCAGGCCCGAGGACGCCGAGATCACCGACCCCTGCCCCGACCCCTTCGAGAAGGTCAACGCCGGGCGCAAACGCGACCACGCGGTCGTCCTCATCGACGAGATCGACAAGGCCGACCCGGACGTGCCCAACAGCCTTCTCGTACCGCTGGGTTCACACCGCTTCGTCGTCTCCGAGATCGGCGAGGAGATCCACACCGAGCAGCCCGCCACCACCTCCCCGGCCGGCCCGGGGACCACCGGCGAGCACGCCCACTGGTCCCGCCATCTGGTGGTGCTCACCACCAACGAGGAACGCGAACTGCCCCAGGCCCTGCTGCGCCGCTGCGTGGTCCACCGGCTGCCCGAGCACGACCGGGACATGCTCGTACGGATCGCCGGACAGCACATGGCCGACTGGCCCGGCGAGGTCACCCCCGCCGACGAGGACCTGGCCAGGGCCGTCGCCGACAAGCTGATGGAGGTCCGCGAGCAGGCCGGCAAGCAGGACGTCCGCCGCCCGAGCACCGCCGAGTACCTGGACGCGCTGCGCGCCTGCCGCTCGCTCGGCATCCGCCCCGGCACCGACGAGTGGCGGATGCTCACCCGCAACGTCCTGGTCAAGCCCCAGCAACTGGCCGGTGACCTGGCATGACCGGGGAGGCCTGGCTCGCGGACGTGGCCCGCGCCGCCCGGGCCCTGGGCACCCGCGACCCCGGGGACTACGCCCGTATCGCCGCCCTCCTCGGCCTGGGCGGCCCCCCGGCCGAACCGGCCGCGCCCCCGGCGGACGTGGAGCCGCCCGAGGACGTCCCCGGCTGGCAGGCCCCGGCCCGCGAGGACGACGAACCCGGCCGGCCGCGCGAGGACGACGGCCCGCCGCCCTTCGGCCGCGACGACCAGGGCGCCCGCACCGGCACCGTCACCTTCCTCGTCCCCGTCGACGAGAGCGCCCCGCCCGCCCCCGCCTGGACCACCCCCGCCCTGCCCCCGCCCCGGGGCCGCGCCGACCCCGCCCCGCGCCCCCCGCACCTGCCGCTGCTCGCCCCCCGCTCCACCGCCGCCCTGCTCACCATGGTCCTCTCCCGGGTCAGCCCCGAGGGCGAACTCGACGTGGACCGCGCCACCGAGGAACTCGCCCGCGCCCGCCCGCTGACCGCGATACCCCGGCTGCCGCTGTCCACCCTCCGGCACGGTGTGCAGATCCTCGCCGACACCTCCCGCGCCATGGAGCCCTTCGCCCGGGACGTGGAGGACGTGATCGCCCACGTCCGCGCGCTCGCGGGCGTCGCCGGCACCCAGGTGCTGCGCTTCGCCGACGTGCCCCTGCGCGGCGCGGGCCCGGGACCCAGGTCCACCTGGCAGCGGCCGTACCGCCCGCCCCGGCCCGGGGTGCGGGTGCTGATCCTGTCCGACCTCGGCGCGGGCGGCCCCCCGCTCAACCCCTGGCGCGCCACCGAACGCGAATGGCGCGCCACCGTCACCACCATCCGCCAGCGCGGCTGCGAACCCGTGGCCCTCGTCCCGCTGCCCGAGCGGTACTGGCCGCGCTGGGCGCGCCCGCTGCTGCCGCTGCTCGCCTGGGACCGCGGCACCACCGTCGGCAAGGCGCTGGGGGCCCGGCGTTGAGCGCGGCCGAGCGGCCGGGCCGCACCCTCGCGGTGCTGCTCAGCATCGCCGCCCGGATCGAACCCGAGCTGATGCGGGCCGTACGGCTGCGCGTGGCGCCCGGACTCGACGTGTCGGCGGAGGTGGACCTCTGGTTCGGCGACCTGGTCGGCCACCCCGGCTTCGGCCACGTCGTGCTCAACCCCGCGCTCCTGGACGACCTGCGCGCCGAACTCACCGAACGGCTGGCCCGGGCCGGCGAGGACGACCCCGTCCACCGGCTGTGGCCCACCTTCCAGCGGGTCCGCGCCGGCGCCTCCCCGGCCCTGCGCGCCCAGGAGGCCGCGACCTGGCAGGCGGTGAGCGGGCGCCCGGATGCCGGCCCGCTGATCGAGGAGGCGCTGCGGCCCGCCCTGCGCGCGCTGGTCGAGGAGGAACGCGACGGCATCGCCCGCTGGTTCACCGAGGCCTGGGAGACCCTGCCCGATCCGGTACGGCGCTCCACCACCGCCTGGCAGCTGCTCACCCTCTCCGCCGTCCGCCTCGACACCGAGCCCCCCGAGGGCGCCCGCCCCGACCGGCTGGGCCTCGCCGACGTCGCCGTCATCGCCCACGGGCTGCCCACCGCCGCGCTCCACCTCGGCTGGAACGGGCCCGTACTGACGCTCAGCGACGCCCCGTTCTCCACCGGCCAGTTCGCGATCACCGTGCCGGACACCGACCCCCGCGTGGTGGAGCTGGTCACCGCCAACTCCGTACGGACCATCCTCGTCGGCCGCAACGCCGTCGTCGAGGAGTGGGTCGGACCCGGCGGGGGCCGGCTGCACACCGCCGACGGCGCCACCTACCGGCTGCCCGCCCCGGCCGTCCTCCAGCCCGACACCACACCGCTGGCCGGCACCGTCCCGGACCTCGCCGAGGACGGCACCGGGCGGCGCACCGGCAGCGGGCACATCAGCATCTGCTACGCCGGCGAGAGCCGCCCCTGGGCGCTGTGGACCGCCCACCAGCTCGAACGCGCCGGCTGCACCACCACCCAGCTGCACTGGGACACCGCCCCCCGCACCCCCCTCGAATCCCTCGGCGCCCTGCTGGCCGCCCCCGGCCGCGTCCTGCTCCTCGTCAACGAACGCGCGCTCCGCCCCGACCTGCACGCCGAGGCCGACTGGGCCGAGGCGTTCCGCCAGGTCGTCCGCCCGCACCGCGAGCGCTTCGCCGCCCTCGCCCTGTCCTACGAGCCGCTGCCCGGCGCCATCGACGTGCTGCGCCCGGTCGACGTGGCCGGACTCGACGAGAGCGAGGCCCGCCGCAAGATCCTCCGGCGGCTCGGCATCGACCCCGGCGAGGACCCCGTCCCGGACGGCCCGCGCTTCCCCAACGACGCGCCCCAGGTCCGCGAGGCACCCCGGCGCAACGGCTACTTCACCGGCCGCAAGGACGACCTGGAGGAACTCTCCGAACTCCTCGCCGAACCCGTACCGGGCGGCCCCGGGGCCCGCGTCGTCCTGCACGGCATCTCCGGGGTGGGCAAGACCCACCTGGCCACCGAGTACGCCCACCGCTACGGCGACGGCTACGACGTGGTGTGGTGGGTCACCGCCGGTGAACGCGCCACCGCCCGCGAGGAGTTCGCCGCCCTCGCCGCCCATCTGGAACTCCCGGTGGCCCGCGACGCGGGCGAACGCATCCGCGCCCTGCACGCCGCCCTGCGCGCCCGCACCGGCCGGCGCAGCCGCTGGCTGCTGATCTTCGACGGCGCCGACGACGTGGGCGCGATACGCGACCTCCTGCCCGAGGGCCCCGGCGACGTGCTGATCACCAGCCTCAGCCGGGACTGGTCCGGACTGCTCGGCTTCCAGGAGTACACCGTCCGCCCGTTCACCCGGAACGAGAGCGCCGCCTTCATCCGCCGCCGCGTCCCGAGGGCCACCGAGACCCAGGCCCGCGCCCTCGCCGAGGCCGCCCAGGACCTCCCTCTCGTCCTCGCCCAGACCACCGCCTGGCTCATCGCCAACCCCGCCGAACCCGTCGCCGCCTACCTCGACGCACTCCAGGGCCAGTCCCCGCAGGACATGGAGGTGCGCGTCGAGGACGACTACCCGGTCGGCTTCGTCCGCTCCTGGGGCCTGCTGCTCAACCTGCTGCGGCAGCGCAACCCCGAGGCGGCCGAACTCATCGAGCTCATGGTGCTGTTCTCCCCGGACGCCATCCCCTTGCGCCTGATCGCCGCCGCCCCGGCCGCCGTCTTCCCGCCCGGCAGCCTCGCCCGCACCGTCACCGACTCCACCCGCTGGCAGAGCGCGCTGGCCGCCCTCGCCGACCTCACCGCGATCCACCTCAGCTACACCCAGGACCCGTCCCTGGAGTACGGCGTCGAGACCGCCCAGATGCACCGCCTCTACCACCGCTTCGTGTCCGGCAGCCTCACCCCCCGGCGCCGGAGCGAACTCTCCGCCGCCGCCAACGGGGTGCTCGCCGCCGCCAACCCCGGCCGCCCGGCCGACCGGCGCGAGTGGAGCGCCTACTCCGCGCTCGTCCCGCACCTCGACTACGCCGGCACCCTCGACCGCGACGAACCCGGCGTACGCCGCCTCGTGCTGGACTGCGTCGACACCCTGCGGCTGCGCGGCGAGTACGACACCGGGCTCCGGCTGTGCCAGCAGGCGGTCACCCGCTGGCGCCCCCGCCACGACCCCGACGACGCCGACATGCTCGTCCTGATCCACCAGTACGCCAACCTCCTGCGCCGGGTGGGCCGTTACCGCGCCGCCGAGGCCGTCGGACGCGACGTCCTCGACGCCCTGGCCGGCACCCGGGCCCCCGACGACCCCGAGCTGCTGCGCGCCAAGGACGGCCTCGGCGGCACCCTCATGGCCCTCGGCCGGTTCCAGCGCTCCCGCGAGCTCTTCGAGGAGGTCTGGCGCGGCCACGCCGGCCGCCCCGGCGGCGAGGGACCGCGCGCCCTCATGGCGAAGAGCAACATGGCCCTCACCCTCGGACTCCTCGGCTACTACACCCCATCCCTTGACATCCACCAGGAGTTGCACGAGCGGCGCGAACGCGAACTCGGCCCCGACCACTACGAGACCCTCTACTCCGGACTCTGCCTCGCCTGGATGACCCGGCTGCTCGGCGGCTACCGCCAGGCCCTCGCCCTCCAGCGCCGCAACGCCCGCCTGCACGGCCGCGTCCTCGGCCCCGACCACCCCCAGACCCTGCGCGCCGAGCACAACCTCGCCCAGTGCCTGCGCCGCGACGGACAACTGGAGGAAGCCACCGCCCTGTTCACCAGCGTCGTCGGCCGCTGCCGGCGCGTTCAGGGCGAACTCCACCCCGACACCCTGATGATGGTCTCCGACCGCGCCACCCTCCTGCGCGACCACTCCCCGCGCGAGGCCCACGACCTCGCCCGCACCGTCCACGACCGCTATCTGAGCCTCCTCGACCCCGAACACCCCTACACCGCCGGGGCGCTGGGCAACCTCGCCCTCGCCCAGTGGGCCGACGGCGACGAACACGGCGAGGCCGAGGGCTCCGCCCACACCGCCTGGCAGCTCATGGCCCGCGCCGTCGGCGACGACCACCCCTGGACCCTGGGCACCCGGCTCAACCTGGCCGCCCGGCTCGCCCAGTCCGACCGGACGGCGGCAGCCCTGGCCCACGACACCGACCTGCACGCCGCCGCCGTACGCCGCCTGGGGGAGAGCCACCCCCTCACCCTGGCCGCCGCCACCGCCCGCGCCTGCGACCTGCGCGCCCTCGGCCGCGCCGAGGAGGCCGAGGACATCCGCCGGGACACCGTGACCCGGCTGCGCGAGACCCTCGGCCCCCAGCACCCCCACACCAAGTCCGCCGAGGAACTGCGGCGCCCCCACTGGGACTTCGAACCCCAGCCGATCTGACGCACCATCACTTCAAGCGCCCATGAGGGGAGCAGGCGCATGGACAGCCGGAGCAGGCCCGACGGCCGGCGCATCACGATCAGCTACGCCGGCTACAACCGGCCCTGGGCCGCCTGGATCGCCCACCAGCTGACCGCGCGCGGCCACGAGGCCGTCCTGACCCGCTTCGACCCCCGCGTGGACGTGCCCTTCGAGGACGAGTTCGCCGCCCTGCTCGACACCCCGGGCCGCGTCCTACTCGTCCTGGACGACTGGTACTTCGACCTCGGCCCCATCGCCGCCCACGAGTGGGACCGCGTCCTGCGCCGCACCGTGCCCCGGCACGCCGGCCGGCTCGCCGCCGTCACCGTCGCCACCCGGCCGGTGCCCCGCGCGGTCGCTCTGCTCGGGGCCGCCGACCTGCACGACCTGGACGAACCGGAGGCGGCCCGCCGCGTTCTGCGCGAACTGTCCATCGACACCGAGCCCTTGACCCCCGACGACACCGCGCCCCGCTTCCCCAACGAACCCCCCGAGGTCTTCGACACCCCCCGCCGCAACCGGCGTTTCACCGGCCGCGACCCCGAACTGGACGGCCTGCGCGCCGCGTTCACCGCCGGCGAGGCCGACGGCGCCGACCCGGGCACGGACACAGGCACGGCCGCGAGCGCCGACACACCCGCGGACACCCGGATCGTGCTGCACGGCGACAGCGGCACCGGAAAGACCCAGATCGCCGTCGAGTACACCCACCGCTTCGGCAGCGAGTACGACGTCGTCTGGTGGATCGACGCCACCCACCGCGCCAAGGCCCGCGAACGGCTCGCCGCGCTCGCGCCCCGCCTCGGCCTGCCGGTCGGCGAGCGCATCGGCGAGCGCATCAGGGCCGTGCACGAGGCCGCCCGCACCGCCGCCCCGGGCCGCTGGCTGCTGGTCTTCGACGGCGCCGAGGACCCCGCCGAACTGGCCGACCTGCTCCCGGACCAGCGCGCCCACGTCCTGCTCACCGCCGGGACCGGCAACTGGACGGAGCTGCCCGGCACCCGCGTCATGGACGTCAGCGCCTTCACCCGCACCGAGAGCGTCGCCTATGTGCGCCGCCGCGTCCCCCGGCTCTCCGCCGAGGAGGCCGGCGAACTCGCCGAGGCCGTCCTCGATCTGCCCCTGCTGCTCGCCCAGACCGCAGCCTGGCTCGCCGCCAACGACGTACCGGCCGCCGACTACCTCGGCACCCTGCGCGCCACCCCCGAACCCGGCACCTCCGACGACACGGAATACCCGCCCGGCTTCCGCACCGCCTGGTCCACCACCCTTGCCACCCTGCGCGCCCGCCACCCCGAGGCCGCCGAACTGCTCAGCCTCCTCGCCTTCTTCGCCCCCGGCGAGATCCCCGTCCGCCTGCTCACCGAGGTCCGCTACGGCGACCTGCCCCCGTCGCTCGACGCCCTGGTCCGCGACCCCCGCTCCTGGCACCTCGCGCTGCGCAGGCTCTCCGAGTACACCGCCGTGCGCCTCGACTACGAACGGGAGCTGGCCGAGAACCCGGCCGTAGAGCAGGTCCGGATGCACCGCCTCTACCAGCGCTTCCTGCACGAGTCACTGACCGAGGAGGAACGCCGGGCCCTCGCCGACACCGCCTGCCAGGTGCTGGTCGGCGCCGACCCCCGCCGCCCCTCCGACACCCGCGACTGGGAACGCTACGCCCTGCTCATCCCGCACCTCGGCTTCGCCGGGGCCTTCGACTCCCCGCGCCAGGCCGTGCAGGAACTCGTCCTCAACTGCGTCGAATACCTGCGCCTGCGCGGCGAGTACCGCACCGCGCTCCGGCTCTGCGACGAGGTCCTCGCCCACTGGGAACGCGCCCTCGACCCCGCGCACGGCGCCCTGCTCGCCCTGCGCAACAAACTCGGCGGGCTGCTCCGCCTGGCCGGCCGCTACACCGAGGCCGAAGCGCTCGGCCGCTCCGTCGTGGCCCAGCTCACCGCCGTACGCCCCGACGACCACCCCGAACTGCTGCGCGCCAAGGACGGACTCGGCAGCACCCTGCTCGCCCTCGGCCGGTTCCCGCAGGCCCGCGAGCTGTTCACGGAGGCCGCCGCCCGCTTCGCCGACCAGTTCGGGACCGAGGCCCCGCAGACCCTCGCCGCCCGCCACAACCAGGGCCTCGCCCTGCTCCTGCTCGGCCGCTACACCGAGGCCCGCGCGATCCACCGCGACGTCCTCCAGATCCGGCAGCGCCGGCTGCGCTCCCGCCACCACCTCACCCTGCACTCCGGCGCCGTCTACGCGCGGCTCATCCGGCTGCTCGGCGACTACCCCGAGTCCGTCTCCCGCCTCGAACAGATCGTCCGCACCCTGCGCCAGACCTCCGACGAACGCCACCCGCAGTCGATCATGGCCGACCACCAGCTCGGCGTCTCCCGCCGCCGGGCCGGGGACATCTCCGAAGCGGGGGAGCGGCTGACCGGAGCCGCCCGGCGCGCCGCCCAGGTGCTCGGCCCGCTGCACCCCGACACCCTCGTGGTGGAGGCCGACCAGTCCACCTTCCTCAGGGAACACGGGGAGCTGGACACCGCCCTGCGCACCGCCGAGTCGGTCGCCCGGCGCTACGAGGAACTCCTCGGCCCCGACCACCCGTACACCATCGGCGCCCTCGGCAACCTCGCGCTGGCCGTCGTCCACACCGGCGACCACCGGAACGCCCTGCGCCTCACCGAGCGCGTCCACCACGACATGGTCCGGGCGGTCGGCCGCGAGCACCCCTGGGCCCTGGGCTGCGCGCTCAACCTCAGCGGCGCGCGCAGCCTCGCCTACGAGGTGGACGGCGCCTGGGAACTCAGCCGCGACACCGTGCGCGGCGCCGCCCGTGCCCTCGGGGCCGCCCACCCGCTCACCCTGTCGGCCCGCACCGCGCTCGCCGACGACCTGCGCGCCCTCGGCCGCGCGCAGGAGGCCGCGACCCACGAACGGGAGGCCGTGCGCACCCTCGGCGACACCCTCGGACCCCAGCACCCGCACACCCGCGACGCCCAGCGCCGGCTGCGGCCGTACTGGGACTTCGAACCGCAGCCGCTGTGAGCGTGTCCGTGTCCGTGTCCGTGTCCGTGTCTGCGTCCGCGTTCGCGGGAACTCCGCCGTCACGAGGGCGACTCGTATGCCAACTCATTGACAAACCAGGGTATTTGTTGCTCGATCGGAAGCGAGCCGCCGCCTTCCGCCACCGCCTCCCGGGAGCCTGCCCATGAACGCAGGGCGCTTGACCACCCCGCCGCCCGTCTCGCTCGTCTACGCCGGGGTGAGCAACGGCTGGGCGCAGTGGATCGCCTGGGTGCTCGGCCAGGAGGACTGCCCGGTCACCCGGCTGCGCTGGTCCCCGCTGAGCCCGCTGCCCGGCATGGCCGCCCTGGAGGACTTCTTCGCCCGCCCCGGACGCGTCCTGCTCGTCCTGGACGACTGGTACCTGCGCTTCGACACCGGACGCAACCAGCAGTGGGCCCAGGTCCTGCGCCAGGTCATGCCCCGCCTGCACGACCGGGTCGGCGCGGTCACCGTGACCACCCGCGCCCTGCCCGAGGAGGCCGTCAGCCTCGGCGCCGTCACCCTGCGCGGCATCGGCCCCGAGGAGGCCCGGCGCCGCGTCCTCGCCGAGGTCGGCCTCAGGCCCCGCACCCCCTACACCCGCCAGGGCGAGGGCCCCCGCTACCCCGAGGACCCGCCCGACGTCACCAACAACCCCCGCCGCAACCCCCGTTTCACCGGCCGCGAGGTCCTGCTCAACGACGTGCACGACACCCTCAACGCCGGACCCGGGCGCCGCGTCCTGCTGCACGGACCGCCCGGCGTCGGCAAGAGCCAGGCCGCGGGGGAGTACGCCCGCCGGTTCGCCAGCGAGTACGACCTCATCTGGTGGGTGCCCGCCGCGACCAAGGCCGCCGCCCGGGAGGGCTTCGCCGCGCTCGCCCGCGAGGTCGGCCTCAGCGAGGGCGACCAGCTCACCGGGCAGATCGAGGCGGTGCAGGACGCGCTGAAGAAGGACGGGAAGGGCCGCTGGCTCGTCATCTTCGACGGCGCCGAGGACATCGACGGCATCGCCCCGCTGCTCCCCGAGGGCCGGGGCCAGGTGCTGCTCACCGCGCAGAACACCGAGTGGTCCCGGCACGGCGCCCGGCTGCGCGAACTGCCGCCCTTCGACCGGGACGAGAGCGTCGCCTTCGCCTGCCGCCGCGCACCGCGCATGACCGAGGCCCAGGCCGGCGAACTCGCCGCCGCGCTCGGCGACCTCCCGCTCGTCATCGACCAGAGCGCGGCCTGGATCGACGCCCACCCCGCCGCCGACATCCCCCGCTATCTGACCTCCATCAGGGCGGGCGAACCCGCGGGCCCCGGCCCCAAGACCCCGGTGGCCGCGCCCCCGGCCCACCGCCAGGTCTGGGCGCGCACCCTCGGCTCCCTGGCCGCGCGCTCCCCGGCCGTGCACGAACTGCTGCTCCTGCTCACCTTCTTCTCGCCCGACATGCTGCCCGTGCCGCTGCTGCGCGCCGCCCGGCCCAGCGACCTGCCCACCCATCTCGCCGGATCCGTCGGCGAACCCGGCACCTGGGACGCGACCCTGCTCACCATCTCCGAACTCACCTCCATGCGCGTGGAGTTCGCCACCGAGTCCCGGCAGGACACCACCAGCATCGTGTCCCTGCGGATGCACCGCAGCTTCCGCCGCTTCATCCGCGCGAGCCTCACCCCCGGCACGGAACGCGAGTACGCCGCGACCGCCGCCCGCGTCCTGGTCGCCTCCGACCCCGGCGAGCCGGGCGCCCCGCGCAACTGGCACCGCTACGCCGAGATCCTGCCCCACCTCGAACCCTCCGGCGCCCTCGACTCCGACGACGGCGACGTACGCCAGCTCCTGCTGAACTGCATCGACTACCTCCGCGTGCGCGGCGAGTACCAGGACGGCTGGGACCTCGCCCGCCGGGTGCTCGACCGCTGGCGCGACACCTCCGCCCCCACCGACAGCCGGGTCCTGGCCGCCGCCCACCAGGAGGCCCGGATGCTGCGCGGCCTCGGCCGCTACGAGGAGGCCGAGAAGGCCGACCGGGGCATCCTCGGCCTCCTCGGCGAGACGGGCGTCGACAGCGGACTCGAACTGCTGCGCGCCAAGGACGGCCTCGGCGCCACCCTCATGGCCCGGGGCCGCTACGACGAGGCACGCGCCCTGTACGAGGAGGCCGCACAGAACGCCACCGACTGGCTCGGCGACCGCTACGTACCGCAGACCCTGCAGTTCCGCACCAACCTCGCCCTCGCGCTCGGCCTCCAGGGCCACTACACCGAGTCCTGCACGCTCCACCGCGAGGTCTACGACCGCAGGGTCGGCCTCCTCGGCGCCCGCGCCCGGCGCACCCTGCAGTCCGGGTACTACACGGCCCGCATGCTGCGCCTGCTGGGCCGGCTCCCCGAGGCCAGAAGCCTCCAGGCGTACAACGTGCACCTGCTGCGCAGAACCCTCGACGAGGCCCACCGCCAGACCCTGCTGGCCGAACACAACCTGGCCCTGTGCCTTCGGCGCGACGCCGAGTTCGAGGAGGCCCGCGCCATCATGCGCGACGCCCGCAAGCGGCTCATCGTGCTCAGCGGCGCCGACCACCCGGACGTGCTCATGGTCAACCTCGACTACGCGATGCTGCTGCGCGTCCTCGGCGAGCGGACCAAGGCCCGCGGACTGGCCGAGTCCACCGCCCGCGCGTACGCCGCCCGGCTCGGCGAACTGCACCCGTACGCCATCGGCGCCCGCAACAACCTGGCCCTGCTCATGCTGGACGACGGCGAGACGGAGGCCGCCTCCCACCTCGCCGACGAGTCGATGCGGCAACTGGAGGCGGCCATCGGGCGCGGCCACGTCTGGTCGCTGGGCTGCGCCATGAACTGCGCGGCGGCGCTGGCCGCCGTGGGCGACGTGGAGGGCGCCGAACGCCTCGGCCGGGACGCGCTCGGCCGCGCCATCCCCGCGATGGGCGCGGACCACGTCCTCTCCGCCAACCTGCGCGCCGGCCTCGCCCTCGACCTGCGCACCCTGGGCCGCGCGGAGGAGGCGGCCGCCCTGGAACGCGTCGCCCTCATGACCCTGTCCGCCAGCCACGGCCCCGACCACGACCAGACCCGCTACATGCGCTCACGGGCCCGGCCGTACTGGGACTTCGAGCCCCAGCCGATCTAGCGTCCCGCCTATTTCCGGCGACCGATAAGCGCGCCCTATCGCGTCTTCGGATATCCCTCTTTGACTTTGCCCGACAAGCGGGTGGAAGGTGGATCCCGGCCACGGAAAACGGAACCGCCGCCGCCTCCTGCACCGCGGGGGAGAAGAAGAACTGACCCGAACCGCGTCACGGCCCTGACACCCCCTCCCAGGGCCGCCCATTCTCCAGTGCAGATCCTCGGAAGAGCGGCCGAGGGTCTGCACTGGTATTCCGGCGACTGGTATTCCGGTGTTCGGGGAAAAGGAGGGGCGGTGAAGAAAACGCCGTCATTCCGCCCGGAATTTCGCCACCAGACGGAATTCCCCCGGCTGAATAAGCCTCCCGCGCATGGGAAGTCGGTGGGGCGAGCACCCCTACCCCGGAGGAGGCCGCACCATGGCGATCGAAGACAGGAACGTCCTCGTACTCACCACGAACTACGGCACCGAGCAGGACGAGCTGGTCAAGCCGGTGTCGGCCCTGCTGGACGCGGGCGCGCACGTCGTCGTCGCCGCGCAGCGGGCGGAGCCGGTGCAGACCCTGGTCTCCGACCAGAACCCCGGCCAGCGGGTCAGCCCCGACGCCACCTGGGACGAGGTGTCGGCGGCGGACTACGACGCGGTGGTGGTCCCCGGCGGCACCCTCAACGCCGACCAGCTGCGCACCGACGAGACCGTGCGCCGGCTCGTCGCCGAGTTCGCGCGTGACGGCAAGCCCGTCGCCGCGATCTGCCACGGCCCCTGGCTGCTCGTGGACAGTGACCTGGCCGAGGGGCGCGAGCTGACCTCGTACCACTCGCTGCGACCCGACCTCACGAACGCGGGCGCGACCTGGCACGACAAGGAGGTCGTCGTCGACACGGCGGGCGGCAACACGCTGATCACCTCCCGCGACCCCGGTGACCTGGACGCCTTCTCGGCGGCGATCATCCGCACCCTCGGCGGCGACGAGGGCTGAGGCGAGGGCCGGAAGGCGGCATAAAAGAAGCGTAAAAACTGCCGGAACCAGGCAATGAAAAGCACTCCGCCCGTGTGTCAAGGTTTGGTCAAGCCGGAGATCGGCGACGGGACGGGAGGGGGACTGCACACATGGCCTGGTTTCTCGGACTCGGCATCACGGGGGTTGTGCTGCTCGTCCTGTCGCTGATCTTCGACGGGCTGCTGGAAGGCGTGCTCGACGGCGCGCTGGACGGCCTCCTCGACGGATGGCTGTCCCTGCCGGTCGTCGCTGGCTTCCTCGCGATGACCGGCTTCGGCGCGGTCCTCGCCCAGTCGGTCACCGGCGTCGGCCCGGCCGGGGCCACCGCGATCGGCGCGGTGGCGGGGGTGGCCCTGGCCTGGCCGACGTACCGGTTCAGCCGCGCGCTGATGCGCGACCGTACGGCGGCGGCCCCGAGCCGGGACGACGTCGTCGGCACCTCCGGCAGCGTGGTCACGGCCATACCGGCCGGCGGCTACGGCGAGGTGCTGCTCCAACTGGGCGGCCACCGCGTGAAGTTCGCCGCGCGCAGCGCCGTGCCGGTGGCGCGCGGCGCCGAGGTCTGGGTGGAGGCGACACCGTCGCCGACCTCCGTCCTCGTGCGCCCTGTCGAGCGCTGACTTCCGCGCCGCGAAAGCCTGTTCGGCCCAGGACCGGTCACCGGTCCGGCCCGTAATCGTTCAACCGGCCCCGCACGGGCCGGTGTTGTCAACCCCTCTGCGGGGTGTCATGTGTCTGGGGGCACTGTCATGAGTCCAGTCGTCGTCGCCGTGGTCGGAATCGTCGTCCTGATCGTCCTCACGGCTCTCGTCGTCGTCAGCCGCTACAAGGTGGCGGGCCCGAGCGAGGCGTTCATCGTCACCGGGCGCCGGGGCAAGAAGTCCACCGATCCGGAGACAGGGCGGGTCTTCACCGACAACAGCGGCCAGAAGGTCGTGGTCGGCGGCGGCGTGTTCGTCGTGCCGTTCGTGCAGCAGCGGTTCACCCTCGATCTGTCCTCGCGGCACATCCCGGTCGCGGTGCGCGGCGCGGTGACCCTGCGCGGGGTGAAGTCCAACCTGGACGGTGTCGCCATCGTCAAGGTCGGCGGCACCGAGGACTCGATCCGCGCCGCCGCCCAGCGGTTCCTGATGCAGCAGGACGGCATCGTCGGCTTCACCCAGGAAGTCCTCTCCGGCGCGCTGCGCGCCATTGTCGGCCGCATGTCGGTCGAGGACGTCATCCGCGACCGCGCCGCGTTCGCCGGTCAGGTCGCGGAGGAGGCCGAGGCGAGCCTGTCGGGCCAGGGTCTCGTGCTCGACGCCTTCCAGATCCAGGACATCACCACCGAGGGCTCCTACCTGGAGGACCTCGGCCGTCCCGAGGCCGCCCGCGCCAGGCAGGAGGCCGACATCGCGGAGGCCGTCGCCCAGCGCGCCGCCGAGCAGGCCCGGCTCAAGGCCGCCGAGGAAATCGCCGTCGCCCAGCGGACGTTCGCGCTGAAGCAGGCCGAGATCAAGGCGGAGACCGACGAGGCCGCCGCCCGCGCGAACGCCGCCGGACCGCTCGCCGACGCCGCCCGCCAGCAGGAGATCCTCGCCCAGCAGGAGAAGGTTGCCGAGCGCCAGGCCGCCCTGACGGACCGTCAGCTCGACACCCAGGTCCGCAAGCCGGCCGACGCCCAGCGCTACGCCGCCGAGCAGGAGGCGGAGGCCCGCCGGGTCGCCCGCGTCAAGCAGGCCGAGGCGGAGCGGCTGGCCGCGATCGCGGCGGCCCAGGCCGAGGCCGAGCGGTCCCGGCTCACCGGTGAGGGCGAGAAGCAGCGCCGTGGCGCGCTGGCCGAGGCGGAGGCCATCGAGGGTCTGAAGCAGGGCGAGGCCGAGCGGTCCCGTCGCGCGGCCGTCGCCGAGGCGGTCCGTCTGGAGGGCGAGGCCGAGGCCGCGGCGATCACCGCCAAGGGTGCCGCCGAGGCCGAGGCGATGCGCAAGAAGGCGGACGCGTACCGGGAGTACGGCGACGCGGCCGTCCTCCAGATGCTGATCGAGGTGCTCCCGGAGGTCGTCGCCAAGGCGTCCGAGCCGCTGGGCAACGTGGACAAGATGACGGTCATCTCCACCGACGGCGCGGGCCGCATCCCGCGCGCGGTCGCGGACAACGTGGCCCAGGGCCTCGAACTGCTCGGCTCCACCACGGGAGTCGACCTCGCCCAGCTCCTGAAGGGCGTCACCGAGCGCGCGGCGGCCCCGGGCGAGCGGACGGACCGGGTGAACGGCAAGGTGGAGATCACCGGCTGACGGCCCCACAGGCCGCCTCGCGCGGGGAGTTCCATGGCTGGGGTCCACCGGACACGGTGGGCCCCTTGCCGTTCCCGTCCCTTGCGGCTCCTGTCACAGCTCCTCCTTCGGCCACCCCAGCAGCCGCGCCCCGATGACGGCGGTCTGCAGCGTGTACCGGTGCACCGGGTCGGCCGGGTCGGCGCCGGTCAACTGGTGTATGCGGTCCAGCCGGTAGGTCAGCGCGCGCACGCTCAGCGCGAGCCGGCGGGCCGCCGCCGCGGCCGTGCACCCCGACTCGAAGTACGCCTCCAGCGTGCGCAGCAGCGGTTCCGCCCCGCCCCTGGCCTCCCGCAGCGGCCCCAGGGTGCTGAGCACCAGGTCCGCCATCGCCTGCCGGTCCCGCGCCAGCACCGGATAGACCAGCAGATCGGCGGCGCGCACCACCGGCGCGTCCAGCCCCAGCCGCTCGGCGAGATCGAGCGTGCTCAGCGCCTCCTCGTACGACTGCACGACACCGCCGGGACCCGGCCGGGGCCGGCCGATGGCGACCCGTGCGCAGTCGGTGGTGGAGTGTGCCTGCTCCGCGAAACGGTCCAGGATGCCGCCCTCGTCGCCGGGCGCGATGCAGATCAGCTTGCCGTTCTTGGTGGCGAGCAGGATGTGCCGCTGGTCGAACCGCGCGATCAGCGCGGCCTCCACCCGGCGCGTGGCGGGGGAGGCGTCGTCGTACGCGTCCGTCCCCTCGGCCACCGCGACCGCGTGGGCGTGGGAGAGGACGAGCCCGAACCGCTCGGCCCGCTCCGCCAGCCGCCCGAGATCACTGCGGCCGTACAGCAGGTCGTCGATGAACTCCCGCCGCGCGGCCTCCTCTTGACGCACCGCCAGACGCTGCGCCCGCTCGTAGCCCTCCGCGAAGGCGTCCACCGCCTGCTCGACGGCGGCCAGCACCCCGCCGACCGAGCTTCCCGGCGTACCGGCGGGCCAGGACGCGCGCGTCGCCGCGAGATGCCCGCGCACGAGGGCGCGCAGGCTGTGCCCGGCGTCGGCGGCCCGCTCCCCGAGCGCGCGCCGCTCCTCCAGCTCGTCCCGGGTGAGTCTGCGTCCGGTGGCGGACACCTCGGCCAGCGTACGGACGTAGCCGCCCAGGAATCCGGTCACGTCCGGCTCCGACACCGTGTCCCCCTCGCCGCGCACGCGCTTGACGTGCTCTCGTCGATCTTGGTCAACCGGAGCGTAGTCAGGATTGCCGGGAACCGGCAACGCGCCGGAACCCGGTCGTCCGGCCGGTCAGATCTTCGTGAGCGCCGTGCCCTTGTGCATCGCGATGTGGTCGGTCTTGTCGCTCTTGATCTCGTACTGCGGGTCCTTCTCCGAGCAGTGGTGGGTGTAGCCCTTGAACTCCACGTCGTGCGTGTGTTTCTTGATGATGACGCCCTCGACGTGTCCGGCCTCCGAGTTCCACCGGACGTGGTCCCCGACCGAGAAGTGCTCCGCCATATGTGTGCTCGCCCCATTCGGTGTGCGTTTGTATGGGTGTGCGGTACATGTGCGAGAGTAAGGGGGGCGGTGGGGGCGAGGGGGTCAGGCCGGGCCGGTGAGGTAGCGCGTCGTCATGTCGACAAGTTCGTTCTCCAGGCGCCGGGCCTCGACGCCCTGGGGCGCGGCCATCAGCTTGTGGGTCACCAGCTCGATCGTGGAGACGACGAGTGCGGCGGCGGTGTCCACGTCCGCGACCTTCACCTCGGGGTGCCGGCCCAGCAGCGTACGGATCTCCGCGACCCGCGACTCCTCGTAGCGCGCCACCTTGTCCATCAACTCCTGGGAACGCGGCGCCTCTTCGAACATGACGCGCAGGAGCTGGGGGTCGGCACGGTGGTTGTCGACGGCACGCCGGACGATCCGGCGCAGGCACTCCTCCAGCGCCGGGAGCGGGGCGTCGGGCTCGTGGGCCGCGCCCGCGCCGTCGATGTGCTGGAGCAGCAGCTCGGTGAGGATCGCGTCCTTGTTCGGGAAGTACTGGTACAGCGAGCCGATGGAGACACGGGCCTGCTCGGCGATGCGGTTGGTGGTGCCGGCGGCGTACCCGTACTCCGCGAAAACGTGAGCAGCGGCGGCGAGGATGCGCCCGCGCGTCAGCTCGGCGCGGACCTGACGGGGCTTGCGACGTGGTTCGAGCCGGCGCTTGTCGTGGGACACGGGGGCCTCCCGCCCGGGCTGGAAAAGCGAGTAGCAGAAAACATGAGCTACTGCTCACAATAGTGCCATGAGCTGCGCGAACGCGCTCTCACTCGGCTCGGGGGATTACTCGCGACGGTGCCTGCGGGCCCGGAAGACGAAGAGGCACACTCATGCGCGACACCGACACCGACACCGACACCGGCGTCCCTCGTCCCGCCCGGCTCGCGGAGTTCCGCCGCATGACGACGGTGGAGCAGGTCGAGGCGACCGTCGGGCGCCCGCCTTCGCTGGTCATGATGAAGCAGGTCGACCGCCTCGACGACGGCTGCGCGGCCGTACTGGCGCACTCCCCGGTCGCGGGGTTCGGCTACACGGACGCCGAGGGCCGGCGCAGGGCGACCTTCGTCGGCGGCCGCGCGGGATTCCCGCGTGTCCACTCGCCGGAGCGGATCTCGTTCGCTCTTCCTCCGGGTGTCGCGGCGCGGCCGCCGGCGCCGGGCGGCGGTGTGTCGTTCGTGTTCCTGCTGCCCGGGGTGGGGGAGACACTGCGGGTGAACGGGACGGTGGCCGCGGTCGGGGAGACGCGGCTGGAGGTCAACGTCCGGGAGGGATACGTGCATTGCGGGCGGAGCGTGCTGCGGTCGCGGTTGTGGGATCCATCGGCGGTGTCGCAATCTTCCTCCGTGGCACGGGAGTTGAGCGAAGGCCCGCTGCATCACCCCGCCGTCCGCGCGTTCCTGGCGGCGTCGCCGTTCCTCGTCCTGTCCACCGGTGACGCGGCCGGGGCGAGCGACACGAGCCCGCGCGGTGACCACGCCGGGTTCGCCCGGGTGCTGGACGGCCGCACGCTCGCGCTGCCCGACCGCAAGGGCAACCAGCGCGCGGACACCTTCCACAACCTCCTCGACGACGACCGGCTCGCCCTCGCCGCCCTCGTCCCCGGCCGCACCGAGGTCCTGCACCTGACCGGCCACGCCTCGATCACCGACGATCCCGCGCTGCTGGAGACGATGTCGCTGCGCGGACAGCCACCCCAGGCGGCCCTGCTCCTCCACGTCCTCGACGCGGAGGTCGCCCACAACGACGCGGTGGCCGGGGCGAGTCTGTGGAGCCCGGCCGCACACGTCGATCCCGCCACGGTCCCGAACCTGATCGCGCTCGCGTCCAAGCACGCCAGTGCCGCGCCCGCCGGCACCCCCGGGGCGCCACCGGCCCTCGTCATGAAGCTGGTCGCCGCGCCGGCGGCCTTCCCGCGTCTGACCCGGCTGCTGATGGACCTGGGCTATCGCGTCCAGATGCGGCAGGAGGGCTACGGGAGTCCGGGGCGCCGGCGGTCGTCGTCCCGTCGCGGACGCGGCCGTGTCGCCGGGGCCGGCCGGCGTATGCGGGTGGCCGAGGTGCGCCGGGAGACACCGCACGCCGTCACCCTCGTACTGGAGGACGCGCGAACTCCCCGCAGGGCGCTGCGTTTTGAACCCGGACAGTTCTTCACCCTGGTCACCGAGATCGACGGCCGGCCGGTCCGGCGCGCCTACTCGGCCTGCTCGGTGCCCGGTTCCACCCGGCTCGAAGTGACGGTCAAGCGCGTCGGGGACGGTCTCTTCTCCGCATACGCCAACGACCGTCTCCGCGCGGGCGATCGGCTGACCGTCCTCGGCCCGTCCGGAACGTTCCGCGCGGCAGCCGCCGACCACCTCGTCATGATCGCCGCCGGAAGCGGCGTCACCCCGATGATGAGCATGATCCGCGCGAAGCTCGCCGAACGCACCGGTCCCCGGCTGTCGTTGCTCTGCGCCAACCGCGACGAGTCCCACGTCCTCTTCGCGGACTCCCTGAGCCGCCTCCAGCGCAGGCACGCCGAACGCCTGTCGGTGACACACCAGTTGAGCCGGCCGTCCCCCTCCTGGTCCGGCGCCCGGGGCAGACTCACCCCGGAGACGGTCGGCGCATGGCTGGAGGACCTGAAGGCCTCCGACTCGGCCCACTACTACCTCTGCGGCCCCGGAACGGTCATGTCCACCGCCCGGGAAACCCTGCTCGCCCACGGCATCCCGCCCGAGCGCATCCACCAGGAGAGCTACACGGCCGCCTCCGACGCACCGCTTCCGCCCGCCGCCGCCGTACCCCACCCCCTGACCGTCACCCGCGCCGGCACCCCCCTCGGCACCACCGTCATCACCCCCGGCCGGACCCTCCTCGACGGAGCCCTCACCGCCGGCCTCCCCCTCCCGTACTCCTGCACGGTGGGCAACTGCGGCGAATGCGCCGTCCGCCTCCGCGCGGGCGACGTCACGATGAGCACCCCCAACTGCCTTACGGAACAGCAGCGGGCGGAGGGGTGGGTGCTGACGTGTGTGGGGCGGGCGTGCTCGGCGGTGGAGGTGGAGGTGCCGGAGGATGATCAGGAGCCGGGGTGAACCGGCTGGGGCGTGTCCTGTGCCTCCGCTTCCCGATAGGCGAACCACGGCACGAAGAACTGGGTGACCGGGCCGACGGCGAGGGCGTAGAGCACCGTGCCCGCGCCCACGCTTCCCCCGAGGAGCAGGCCCAGGACGAGTACGGCGACCTCCATCAGGGTGCGGACGAACCGGATGGACCGCCCGGTCACGGCGGACCCTCCCGTCATCAGCCCGTCCCGGGGCCCCGGCCCGAGACGCGCACCCACGTAGACCGCGACCGAGAAGCCGTTGAGGAGGACGCCTCCGGCCAGCAGCCCGCAGCGGACCGGAAGACAGAGATGCCCAGGAATTAGCGCCAGGCCGAGGTCCGAAGCGCAGGCCAGCACGACGATGTTGGCGAACGTCCCGAACCTCGGCCGCTGTCGGAGCGGAATCCACAGCAGCAGCACGACCGCCCCGACAACGGCGCTGACCGCTCCGAAGCCGAGCGACGTGTGCCGCTCCAGCCCCTCGTACAGCACACTCCAGGGATTGACCCCCAGCGACGCACGGACCATCAACGAGAGACTGAAGCCGTACAGGGCCAGGCCGACGAAGAGTTGGGGAACGCGTCGCAGCGGGTGCTCGGCGAGGGGCACGTAGGTCAGCGGGTGCGCGGGGGGTGCCGGCCGGGTGGGCGTGCGCTCGTCCAGGGCGGCGGTACGCGGAACCCTCGGGTCACGGCTCACGGACGAACTCCCGCCACCATCGCGACGGTTCGCCCCTCGGCGTACGCCGAAACCGCCGAAGGCAACGATGCCTCACGGCCGTTGAGGAGCACGGTCAGGGTTCCCCGAGCCGTGACAGGGGGAGCGGATCGCACGCCGATCCGGCGCAGCGCCTGGGCGGCGACGGCATCCGCCGGGCCGTGCAGCGCGAGAGGCGGCTCACCGGGGCGCTGAAGGGCCGCGCGGACGCGGTCGGCGACGAGTTCGTAGTGGGTGCAGCCCAGGACGACGGCGCGGACATCGTCCGGGGTGCGTTCCGCCGCGGAGGCGATCGCGCCCTCGACGGCGGCCTCGTCCGCGCGCTCGACGGCGTCGGAAAGCCCGGGAGACGGCACGGTGGTGACCCGCACGCCTTGGGCGAACTTCCGTATCAGACAGTGCAGTTGGGGGCTGGAGCTGGCGGCGGGTGTCGCCCAGACGGCCACCGGGCCGCCGCTCGCGGCGGCCGGTTTGACCGCCGGGACCGTGCCGATGACCGGCGTGCCGGGTTCGAAGCGGGCGCGCAGCGCGGGCAGGGCGTGCAGGGTGGCGGTGTTGCAGGCGACGATCAAGGCGTGCGGGCGGTACGCGGCGGCCGCTTCGGCGATCGTGAGTGAGCGCGCCGTGATGTCCTCCGGGGCGCGCGGCCCCCAGGGCATCCCGTCGGGGTCCGAGGAGAGGACGAGGCCGGCGTCGGGGCGCAGTCGCCGTACCGCGGCGGCCGTGGGGAGCAGTCCGATGCCGGCGTCCATGAGCGCGATCCTCAAGCGGCCGCCGCCTCCCGGCGTCTCCTCGCGAGGGCTTCGGTGGTCGTGCGCGGGGCGGTCCATGCCAATTCCTCCGTCTGTACGGGCTGTTCAGGGCGATGACAGCGGAGTCTGTATGGTGAGCGGCTTCGACAGCATGGCCAATCGGGGGAGAGTGGTATGGCCTCCTCGACTTCGGACCGGCCCGGGGACGGGACGCGTCGTGTCGGGCGGACTCTCGGGGGTCCGCAGCTCGCCGCGATGCTGCCCGACCCGGCGGGGGCGAGGCCCGCGTACCGGCAGCTGGCGCGGGCGATCGGCACGCTGATCCTGGACGGGCGGATCGCACCGCACGTCAGACTCCCGGCGGAACGGGAGCTGGCCGCCGCGCTGCGCATCAGCCGGCCCACCGTCACGGCGGTCTACGACCTGCTCCGCGAGAGCGGTTACGCGCACAGCCGGCAGGGCGCGGGTACCTGGACCGCGCTGCCGAAGGGGCGTGCCCCCAGCGGCGTCGCCAGGCTTCTCGCGCCCGGGGACACCGTGATCGACCTGGCCAGGGCGGCCCCCGGGCTGCCGGAACGGACGCTCGCCGACGCCCTGGCCGAGATCACCCCCCGGCTCACCGAGCACGCGCACACCCCCGGCTACCACCCGTACGGCCTGCCCGAGCTGCGCGCCGCCGTCGCCCGGCGCTTCACCGAGCGGGGCCTGGCCACGGTGCCCGAGCAGATCCTGGTGACCTCCGGCGCCCAGCACGCGCTCACGCTGGTGCTGGGACTGCTGTGCGGTCCCGGTGACCGGGTCATGGTGGAGAGCCCGTCCTATCCGAACGCGCTGGAAGCTCTGCGCCACGCCCGGCTGCGGCCCGTACCGGTGCCGGTGACCGACGACGGCTGGGACATCGGGATCGCCGAGTCGGCCCTCCACCAGACCGTGCCCCGACTGGCCTACCTGATCCCCGACTTCCACAACCCCACCGGGCTCCTCATGCCGGAGCCGGAGCGCGCCCGCCTGCTGCGCGCCGCCCACCGGGCCGGGACCTGGGTCGTCGTCGACGAGACGCTGAGCGACCTCGCCCTCGACGTCCCCGCCCCGCCCCCGTTCGCCTCCCACGCCGCGCGGGGTGGCGGCGACCGGGTCGTCACCATCGGCTCCATGAGCAAGAGCCACTGGGGCGGGCTGCGCATCGGGTGGGTGCGGGCCGGCGCCCGGTTGATCACGGAACTCGTGGCCCGGCGGATCGCCGTCGACGTGGGCAGCTCGGTCATGGACCAGCTCCTGGCCGTCGCCCTCCTGGCACGCGGCGCGGGACCGGCGGCACACCGGCTGGAGGAGCTGCGCGAACAGCGGTCCGCGCTGGCCGCCGCGCTCCACGAGTACCTTCCGGAGTGGACCTGGCGGCTGCCGCCCGGCGGTCTGTCCCTGTGGGCCGACCTGGGCGAACCCATCGCCCCGGCGCTGGCCGGGCGCGCCCTCGATCATGGGGTGCGGATCGAGAGCGGGTCCTGCTTCGCCGCCGACCCGGGCGTCTTCGAGCAGCGCCTCCGCCTCCCGTACACCCTGCCGCCCGAGACCCTGCGCGAGGCCGTACGCCGGCTGGCCGCCGCGCTCGCCGACAGTCGGTCGGCCTCGGCGAGGGCGCGGGGCCCGCGCTGGATCGTCTGAGCGCGGGCCGTTCGCGCGCGCTTCGGAGGGCCTGAATCCGGTAGGTCCGAATGCGGTGGGCCCGAATCCGCGCGGCCCGAATCCGCCCGGCCCGAATCGTGAGGGCCCGAAGCCCTCGTCCGAGGCGGCCGTCCCGTTTCTCTTCGCGAAGGCCGGGTGCTTGGGGAAGTTTTTGCCGGTGGCCTGATTCGGGGCGCCTTGGGCCCGAGCGGTGCGAACTCGCCCCGCTTCCGGGCTTTCGCCTTGGCAAAGGGCGGCCGAAATCGTGTCCGGGGTGTGAGGGGCGTGGTTCGTGTGGGTTACGGACGCGTTGACCCGGGCGGCTCACGGGCGGAGGCTCGTCATATAGGTGCTCGATACAACTGGTTCGGCGGTTTCTCCCACGCCACCCGGAAAGCGCAGGTGAGCGCGGCGGCGGCCGTCGTCCGGAGGCAGGAGGCAGCACATGTGCGGCATCACCGGATGGGTCTCCTTCGACCGTGACCTCGCGGCCGACGGCTCCGTATTGGATGCGATGACCGAGACGATGTCCTGCCGGGGACCGGACGACCGCGGCACCTGGGCCGAGGGTCCCGCCGCGCTGGGTCACCGACGGCTCGCCATCATCGACCTCCCCGGCGGCCGCCAGCCCATGACCGCCCGCACCCCCGAGGGCACCGTCGCCCTCGTCTACTCCGGCGAGGCGTACAACTTCACCGAACTGCGCCGTGAACTCCAAGGCCGGGGCCACCGGTTCACCACCGACTCCGACACCGAGGCCGTCCTGCGCGGCTACCTCGAATGGGGCGACGCGGTGGCCGAGCGGCTCAACGGCATGTACGCCTTCGCCGTCTGGGACGGCCGCCACGACAAGCTCGTGATGATCCGCGACCGCATGGGCATCAAGCCGTTCTCCTACCACCCCACCCCCGACGGCGTCGTCTTCGGCTCCGAGCCCAAGGCCCTCCTCGCCAACCCGCTGGTCCGGCCCCGGGTGACCCTGGACGGTCTGCGCGAGCTGCTCACCCTGGTCAAGACGCCCGGCCACGCCGTCTGGGACGGCATCCGCGAGGTCGAGCCCGGCACCGTCGTCACCGTCGACCGCTCCGGACTGCGCACCCGCGTCTACTGGCGGCTGGAGACCCGCCCGCACACCGACGACCGCGACACCACCATCGCCACCGTCCGCACGCTCCTCGACGACATCGTGCGCCGCCAGCTCGTCGCCGACGTGCCCCGCTGCACCCTGCTCTCCGGCGGCCTCGACTCCTCCGCCATGACCGCGCTCGCCGCACGGCAGCTCGGCGAACAGGGGGAGAAGGTACGCAGCTTCGCCGTCGACTTCGCCGGACAGGCGGACAACTTCGTCGCGGACGAGCTGCGCGGCACGCCCGACACCCCCTTCGTCCACGACGTGGCCCGGCTCGCGCGCACCGACCACCAGGACATCGTGCTCGACGCGCAGTCCCTCGCCGACCCCGCCGCCCGCGAGAAGGTCATCCGCGCCCGCGACCTGCCGGCCGGGTTCGGCGACATGGACGCCTCACTCCTGCTGCTCTTCCGCGCCATCCGGGACCAGTCCACGGTGGCCCTCTCGGGCGAGTCCGCCGACGAGGTCTTCGGCGGCTACCTCCAGTTCTTCGACGAGGAGGCCCGCCACGCCGAGACCTTCCCCTGGCTCGTCAGCCTCGGCCGCCACTTCGGCGACGACACCGGCGTCCTCCGCGCCGACCTCAGCAAGTCCCTCGACCTGGAGGGCTACATCGCCGACGGCTACCGTACGGCCGTCTCCGGCATCGAACGCCTCGACGGCGAGAGCGACTTCGAGTACCGCATGCGGCGCATGTGCCACCTCCACCTCACCCGCTTCGTCCGCGCCCTGCTCGACCGCAAGGACCGCATGAGCATGGCCGTCGGCCTCGAAGTCCGGGTGCCGTTCTGCGACCACCGGCTCGTCGAGTACGTCTACAACACCCCCTGGTCCCTCAAGTCCTTCGACGGCCGCGAGAAGAGCCTGCTGCGCGAGGCCACCGCCGACCTCCTCCCGCGCTCGGTCTACGACCGCGTCAAGAGCCCGTACCCCTCCACCCAGGACCCCGTCTACGGCCGCGCCCTCCAGTCCCAGGTCCACGACCTCCTCTCCCGCCCCTCCCACCGCGTCTTCGACCTCCTCGACCGCGACAAGGTCCGCCGCACCGCCGAGACGGCCGGCCCCGTCGCCACCCAGTCCGCCCGCCGCGGCATGGAACGCACCCTCGACCTGGCGCTGTGGCTGGACTTGTACGGGCCGGAACTGGACCTGGGCTGAGGGGCCCCGCCGGGGGTGGGGCTTGGCTGAGCCGTCGGCGGCTGGGGGCAGCGTCCTCGCTCGTGGTCAGCGCTGCGGGCAGGGCTCCCTGATCGGGGTCGGTGGGTGCTCGTCAGGTGGGGGCGGGTGGCCTCCGGCCGGGGACGGTGGTTGCCGAGGGGGCGGCTTGCGGCCGTGGTGAGCAGCTATGGGGCGGGCGGTGGCGGCGGCCTGGCGGCCGGCTTCCGGCGTTGACCAGGGCGGCGTGGGCGGCCTCCGGCTGCGGACGGGGTCACCGGCCCCGCGGACTGCGGCCGTAGGTGAGTAACCGGGCGGCGCGCAGCGTGTGTTCGTGGCCCGTGACAGCCGAGGGGACCGGGCGGTCGGCTGGCCGACGGCTTCCGGCCCGGTCGACGATGGGCGGGTGGGAGCCGCTGCCCCTCGGCCGCGATCGGCGATTGCCGAGCCCGGCTTCCAGCCGTGCACGGGCGGGTACGAGCGGCGGACTCTGCCCCTGGCCCTGGCCCTGCCCCTGGCCCTGGCCCTGGCCTTGGCCCGATGCTCGCCGGTCGCCGGTCGCCGGTCGCCGGTCGCCGGTCGCCGGTCGCCGGTCGCGGGGCGCGGGACGGCGGGGCGCCGGGTGCTGGGTGCTGGGCGCGGGTGGCAGGACGTGGGGCGCGGGGCGCCGGTCGCCGGTCGCCGGATGCCGGACGTCGGGTGCTGGGCGCGGGTCGCCGGTCGCGGGACGGCGGTCGTGGGACGGCGGGTCGCCGGTCGCGGGGCGCCGGACGCGGGCCGCCGGGTGCTGAGGGGCGCGGCCGCGCGCCGCCTTCGGCCTCGGTCGGGGGAGTGGCCTCCGGGCCATGGTCGGTGGAGCAGCCCAAGGAGTTTCCGGCCGTGCGAGCGGGCTATCCGTCGCCCTCAGCGGCCGCGCAGTGACGACAGCGCCGCCGCCACCCGCTCCGTCGCCTCCGGCGGAGTCGACGCGTGGGGCGACAGGCGGAGTGAGTCGGTGCGTACCGTCGGTGTGACGCCCTCCGCGTGGAGGGCCTTCGCGACGAGGGACGGGTCGTGGCCGGGGAGCGCGAAGGAGAGGACGCCCGCGCGGTGGGACGGGTCGGTGGGGGAGAGGATCTGGCCGCCACGGGCCGTGACGGTCTCGGTGAGTTCGCCGATCCGTACCCCGATCGCCGCCTCGATCGCCGCGACGGTGTGCCGTTCGACCAGCTCCAGCGCGGCCGCGAACGCGGCGGCCGTGACCGGGCTGAGGTTGGTCATCGACCAGCGCCGGGCGTCGGGGGCGGGTGGGTGCTCGGTGCCGTCGAAGAGGCCGACGTCCTCGACGCCGGTCCAGCCGGTGAGGACCGGTTCCAGGCGCTCCAGCGCCCGGTCGGACAGCGTGGCGAAACCCGTGGACCAGCCCGCGCGCAGCCACTTCTGGCCGCCCGCGATCACCACGTCCGCCGCACTCCAGGGCAGGTCGGCCACGCCGAACGCCTGGATGGCGTCCACGATCAGCAGCCGGTCCGGCCCGATCGCCTCGCGCAGCGCCGCCAGGTCGGCCCGGAACCCCGTACGGAAATCCACCGCGCTGACGGACAGGGCCACCACGTCGTCGGTCAGGGCGGAGCGGACCAGCTCCGGGGTGACACCGCCCCCGGGTGCCGGGTCGAGCCAGCGCGGTGTGGCCCGGCCCAGGTGGGCGTTGCGGCGCCAGGGATAGTGGTTGGCGGGGAAGTCGCCGCGCGGGACGAGGACCACGCCCTCCCGGACGCCGAGCGCGGCGTGGAACACGCCGGTCGACGCGTTCGGCAGCAGCACCGTGTGCGCGGCGTCGGTGCCCGCGAGACGCGCGGCCGCGTCCCGTGCCGTGTTCTCCGCGCACATCAGAGCGTCCACGGTGGTGTGGCCGGCCCGCGCGGACTCCTCCATCGCCCGCGCGGTGGCGGCCACCGCGTCCCGCGACGGCGGCCCGAACCGGGCGAAGTCCAGATACCCGGCGGGCGTGTCGAAGTGGGCTGCGTACGACGTGAGCACGGGGCCGTCCTTCCGGAACGGTGGCGGGAGCGGTGCGGCGGGAATCGCTGAGCGCGGTGACGCCACGCCGCTCCGCCCGCGTGGCGTCACGGTACGCGACTCCCGTCGTACGCCGGCGCCGCGTATGCGAACGCCTCTGTGGCAGCGCCTCGTACGCCAAAGCCTGGTACGACGCGCAACGGCCGGGCCGCTCCGCCGAAGGAGCCGCCCGGCCGTCCCGTTCCGCCGCCGGAGGATCAGTGTCCGGCGGGCTCCCCTTCCTCCGTACGCGCGTGGCGCGGCAGGAGGAACGAGAGCAGGAACGTCAGGACGAGCATCCCGTCGACGATCCACAGCACCGTCTTCATCACGGAGCCGAAGCCGCTCTCGAAGGCGGACGACGCGGTGGCCTTCAGCGCGCCGGGTATCTGGCGGGCGGCCTGCGGGGAGGTGACGGCCGCGCGGGTGTCCTTCTCCAGGCGGGCGCAGGACGCCGGAGTGGCCTCCGGGTCCTTGGCGACGGCGCGGTCCGAGGCGCAGCGGCGCAGGTCCGCGACCACACGGTCCTGCGCGGCCGGGGCGACGTGCGCGGCGGCCAGCTGGTGGCGCAGACCGTCCGCGCGGTGGTCGACGGCGGTGGCGATGCCGCCGCCGAGCAGGCCGAAGAAGACCGTGCCCAGGAGGGCCACGCCGAAGGCGCCGCCGAGCTGCTGCATCGCGGTCATGGTGCCCGACGCCGAACCCGTCTCGTGCTGCTCGACACTGGCGAGCACGATGTCGAAGAAGGGCGCCATGAGCAGGCCCATGCCGATACCGGTGACGAGCAGCGCGGGCAGCAGCTGCCAGGGGCCGACGCCGGCGCCCACCATGTCCAGGGTCAGCCACACGCCGAACACGCCGAGCGCCATGACCACGGTGCCCGCCTGGAGCACGGCGCGGCCGAACCGGGCGACCCCCTGCGCGATGCCGAAGCCGACGATCATGCCGCCGGACCAGGGCACCATGACCAGGCCCGCCTTGAGCGGGGAGTAGCCGAGACCGATCTGCGTGTAGAGGTTGAAGACCAGCATGAAGCCCTGCATGGTCGAGAAGAAGACCAGGCCGAGGACCATGCCGCCGCTGAAGCCGCGCTTGCGGAAGAGGCTCGGGACGACCAGCGGGTCCTGGCCGGCCCGGCTGCGGCTCGACTCGTACCGCGCGAAGACGGCGAACACCACGACGGAGGCGGCCATCATCGCGAAGGTCCACACCGGCCAGTCGTACTCACGGCCCTGGACCAGCGGGAAGATGATGAGGATCGCGCCCAGCGAGACCAGCAGCATGCCGGGTATGTCGAGGCGCGGCTTGGTCTCGGAGCGGCCCTTGGGCAGATAGCGCGCCGCACCGAGCAGCGCCGCGAGACCGAGCGGCAGGTTGATGAGGAAGATCATGCGCCAGCCGGTGCCGAAGTAGTCGGCGTCCACGAGCCAGCCCGCCAGGATGGGGCCGCACACCGCGGACAGACCCATGACCGGGCCGAACATGCCGAACGCCTTCTGCGACTCCTTCGGCGGGAACATCTCCTTGATCATGCCGAGGCCCTGCGGCAGCATCACCGCGCCGAACAGGCCCTGGACGACCCGCGCGGCGATGAGTATCTCCGGCGAGCCCGCTATGGCGCACAGCAGCGAACCCACGGTGAAGCCCGCGGCGCCGACCATGAACATCCGGCGGCGCCCGTGGATGTCACCGAGCCGACCGCCGGTGACGAGGCCCACGGCCATCGAGAGGGTGTAGGCCGCGGCGAGCCACTGGAGCGTGGACGCGCCGCCGCCGAGGTCGGCCCGCATGGAGGGGCCGGCGATGTTCGTGACGACGGCGTCGAGGAGGTCCATCACCTCGGCCGCGAGGATCACGAAGAGTGCGGCCCAGCGCCACCGGTAGGGCGCTGGGGAGTCGGCGGGCGTCTCGGTGGACGCGACACCGGTGGTGGACATCGGGACTCCTGGCGGAAGGGCCGCGCCCGCAAGGACGCCCACGGGTGCGGCGGGTGAATGGATACGACTGCCCGGCTCGCCGGTACGGCCTTGAGGGCCGATGGGGCCGGACGCCCGGTGAACACTGTTCACAGTAGCAGAACAGTGCTCACCGAGAGAACGCTGTTCATTAAGATATAGCGCAATCGCCGGACCGAGACAAGATATATCGCGTTCGCCTGTGGAAGTTGCCTGTTCACCGGACGAGAACACTGTTCACCGCGCGCCTAGACTGTCCCCATGACCGATGCGGCCGCCGGTACCCCCGCCACCCCTCCGCCGTCCCCCTGGGAGCGCCGACGCTCCGGCCGATCGCAGGCCGCCCCCGCGCGGGCGCCGCTCTCGCGGGACCGGATCGTCGAGGCCGCCTTCGTCGTACTGGACCGCCAGGGGCTCGACGGGCTGTCGATGCGGCAGGTCGCGGCCGAACTGGGCGTCACCGTCTCCGCCCTCTACGCCTACGTCAGCTCCAAGGACGACCTCCTGGAGCTGATGTACACCCGGCTCTTCGACGACTTCCGGCTCCCGGAGCCCGACCCGGAGCGCTGGCAGGAGCAGGTCCGCGACTACGCCCGCGCCGGGCGGCGCCGGCTGCTGTCCCACCGTGACGTGGCGCGCATCTCCATGGCCCATGTGCCCTTCACGGCCGAACTGCTGCCGCACGTCGAGGGGTTGCTCGCCATATTCCGCACGGCCGGGCTGCCGGACCGTATCGCCGCGGAAGCCGGCGACCTCATCTCCACCTACATCGACGGCTTCGTCCTCGAAGAGGACATGTGGCAGGACCGGGCCGCCCGCGACGCGAAGAGCGGCGACTCCCTGGCCCGCCCGGACTGGCGCGAGATGGCCGACGAGATGCAGAACTACTTCGCGTCCCTCCCCGAGGGCGAGTTCCCCCACCTCCGCGCCCTCTCCAGCCTGATGGTGGTCGACTCCTCCGACGACCGCTTCGACATCGGGCTGGAGATCATCCTGCGGGGGCTGGCGAGTTACCTGCCGGACGAGGATGCGGCGGCTCCGGCTGAGGGTGCGGCGACTCCGGCGGAGGGCTGAGAGCGGTCGCCCGACGGCTGGCGGCGGTCGGCGTCAGCCGGTTCGGTTCAGCGCCGCCTGATCGTTGGACTGCGGGTAGCCGAGCCACCCCGGTGATTTCAGGTAGGCGGCGTCTGGGGGTGTTGGCGCCAGCCGAAACCTTCAACGCGGTGCCCTGACGTGTCTTGAAGGGGTCCCCCCCTGAGTCGACCTCCCTGGCGCAAGGGCGCCAAATCCCTGGTCGGTGCGACCGCCTCACGGCAGATCCCCGCCCTCCAAAATACCCCCGGGGGTACCCGTGGTACCGTCCACGCATACCCCCGGGGGTAATTTCGCAGGAAGGGAGTCCCCCGTGTTCTTCATCGACACCCTCGACATCGCCGGTCTGGGCAACCGCAGTTACCTGGCCGGTGGCGAGCGCGCGGCCCTCGTTGTCGACCCGCCGCGTGACATCGACCAGGTGATCGCGGCGGCCGCGCGGCGGGGCGTGCGGATCGCGTACGTCGCGGAGACGCACGTGCACAACGACTACGTCACCGGCGGGCTTGAGCTGGCGCGCGTCACCGGGGCCGCCTATCTCGTGCCCGCCGGCGCCCGGGTCGCGTACGAGCGGGTGGCCGTGCGGGACGGGGACCGGGTGGCGGTGGACCCCACAGCCGGGCTGGCGGTGCGGGCGCTGGCCACCCCCGGGCACACCCCGCACCACACCGCGTACGTCCTGGAGGAGAACGGCACGGCCGTCGCCGTGTTCACCGGGGGCTCGCTGCTGACCGGTACCGTCGGCCGGCCCGACCTGGTCGAGCCGAGGCTCACCGAGCGGCTCGCCCGGGAGCAGTACGCGTCCGCGCACCGGCTGGCCGGGGAACTGCCGGACGGGACCGCCGTACTGCCCACGCACGGGTTCGGCAGCTTCTGCTCGTCCGGGCGCGCCGACGGCGAGGCCAGCACCATCGGGCAGGAGAAGGTCTCCAACGAGGTGCTGCTCCAGGACGTCGACACCTTCGTCGCCGGTCTGCTCGCCGGGCTGGACGACGTCCCCGCGTACTACGCGCACATGGGTCCGGCCAACGCCGCGGGACCGGCGCCGGTCGATCTGACGCCGCCCGCCGTGGCCGACGCCAGGGAGACAGCCGCCCGGCTCGCCGCGGGGGAGTGGGTGATCGACCTGCGGAACCGCGTCGCCTTCGCCGAAGGCCATGTCGCCGGTTCGCTCAACTTCGAGGCCGAGGGGCAGCTCGCGACGTACCTCGCCTGGCTGATCCCGTGGGGCAGGCCGGTGACCTTGCTCGCCGCGTCACCGGAACAACTCGCCGCCGCCCAGCGCGAGCTGGTCCGTGTCGGGATCGACCGCCCCGCCGCCGCGGCCACGGGGGAGCCGGAGGGGTGGACGACGGACGGGCTCGTCTCCTTCCCGCGCGCCACCTTCGCCGACCTCGCGGCGCGACCGGACGTCCACGCCGACTCCGGCCGTCCGGCACCCCGCACCGTCGTCCTCGACGTCCGCCGGGACTCCGAGCGTGCGGCGGCCTGCGTCGACGGCTCCGTCCATATCCCCCTCCACACCTTGCCCCACCGCCTCCACGAGGTCCCCGAGGGCCAGGTGTGGGTCCACTGCGCCGGAGGCATGCGCGCCGCCATCGCCGCCTCCCTGCTGCACGCGGCGGGGCGCGAGGTCGTCGCGATCGACGACGGTTTCGACGCGGCCGTACGGGCCGGACTGGTCGTCGTACGCACTCACCCGCGTGACGACGACGCGGCCGAACAGGCCGCCCCGGCCGCCCGCGCCCAAGGATGAGCGCGCTCATACTCGCCCTGGTCGCCGGAGCCGTCGTCGGACTGGCGCTCGGCGGTCTCGGGGGCGGCGGCAGTGTGCTGGCCGTGCCCGCGCTGATCTATCTGCTCGGCTTCACTCCCGTCGCGGCGACCACCGCGAGCCTGATCATCGTCGCCTTCACCTCCGCCGCCGGGCTGTCCGCCCACGCCAGGGACGGACACGTCCGCCGGCGCACCGGGCTGCTGTTCGCGGCGGCCGGGGTCGGGCCCGCCATGCTGGGCGGAGCACTCGCCGGACGCCTGCCGGGGGCGGTGCTGACCGTGGCCTTCGCGCTCGTGGCGGGCGTTGCCGCGATCCGGATGCTCAGGCCCCGGGCCGCCGTGTCCGAGGGGGCCGGCAAGGCGGTACGGCCGGGCCGGGCGGCGGCCGCGGGGGCCGGCCTCGGGCTGGTCACCGGGGTGCTCGGGGTGGGCGGCGGCTTCCTCGCCGTACCCGCGCTGGTCGGCGTCCTCGGGATGCGGATGCGCGCGGCCGTGGGCACCAGCCTGCTCGTCATCACCGTCAACTCGCTGGCCGCCCTCGCCCTGCGCGCTGGGACGGCCGACGGGCTGGACTGGGCCGTCGTGGGACCGTTCACCGCGGCGGCGGTGCTCGGCGCCTGGGACGGCAAGCGGCTCGCCGCGAAGCTGTCGGGGCGTACGCTCCAGCGGCTCTTCGCCGTCGCGCTGCTCGGCGTGGCGTGCTTCATGCTGGTCGACGCGGTGATGCGATGAGCGGGTCATGTGACATGGCGCGGCTGGGACGGCGCCCGCCGCCGCGCCCAGCGACCGCCGCGCCCAGCGGCCCCTGCGTCAGCGACCCCTACGCCAGCGACAGAAACAGCTTCTCCAGCCGCGCCCGCATCGCCGCCGTGTCCTCCCCGCTCTTGCGTCCCTCCTCGACGTCGGTCAGGCACTGCTGCAGGCCCGTCGCGATGATCGCGAAGCCGGCGCGGTCCAACGCCCGTGAAGCGGCGGCCAGTTGGGTGACGACCTCCTCGCAGTCGCGCCCCTCCTCAATCATCCGGATCACTCCGGAGATCTGACCCTGCGCCCGCCGCAGCCGGTTCAGCACGGACTTCAAGTTCGCGCCTTCAAGCTCCAGTTCCACGCTCACTCCTCGAAAAATACCCCTAGGGGTACTGTACGTCCCGCTTCGGGACGGCGGCGACCCGCGGCCACACAAGGATCACAGCTGCCATGACCACACCCCGCACCCTCGACACCGACCAGGCCCGCGCCCGCCTCCGGGACCTCACCGTCATCGACGTCCGCACCCCCGCCGAGTACGCCACCGGCCACCTCCCCGGCGCCCTCAACCTCCCCCTCGACCGGCTCCGCGCCGCCCTGCCCGAACTCCGGCACGCCGCCGGCCGGGGTGACCTGCTCATGGTGTGCGCCTCCGGCAACCGCTCCGCGAACGCCTGCCGGACCCTCGCCGGGCAGGGCGTCCCGGCGGCCACCCTCACCGGCGGCACCCACGCGTGGGCGGCCGCCGGACACGACCTGCACCGGCCCGCCGCCGACGGCACCCGCACCGGCTGGAGCATGGAGCGGCAGGTCCGCTGCACGGCGGGGGCACTCGTCCTCCTGGGTCTGCTCCTCGGCCTCCTCGTGCACCCGGCCTTCGAAATCCTCTCCGCCGGAGTCGCGGGCGGGCTCGTCGTGTCCGCGCTCACCGACACCTGCGGCATGGCACTCCTGCTGGCCAGGCTGCCGCACAACCGCCCCCGCCCGGCCGACCTCGCCACGACACTCGCCGCCCTGCGCCGCCGCTGACCGCTCACGGCTCCACGCCGGTGCGCGCGTCGATCCCGGCCCGCGCCCGACCACCCCCTACGAGGCCGGCGGGCCGTACAGCGTGTCACCGGAGCCCCTAGGGGGTGTCTCGTCGATCAGGCCGGGCTCGCGGCGTCTGGCACCGCGCCTCGCCGCGTTGTCGTCGGTCGCCGATGCTCCGCATCGACTCCCTCCTCCGCCTTGCGACGCACGGCACCAGACGCCGCTCCCTGATCCGGCCT